>JANPAM010000397.1:0-9363 GCA_031429915.1 Sphingomonadales bacterium
CGGATGTTGCTGACGATTGGTGACGTGCAGGTCGTCCGCGGAGAACGTTTCTGATGCCGGAATTCAATTCACTCATCGCTGGCTACAAACGCTTCAGGAGCGATGCCTATGTTCGGCAAAAAGCACGCTTTGATGAACTCGCGAGCGAGGGCCAGTCTCCGCCAGTTATGATTATTTCCTGCTGCGACAGCCGAGTCGATCCGGCAACTGTTTTTGACACGGTACCGGGCCAGGTGTTTGCTCTCCGCAATGTCGCAAATCTGGTTCCGCCTTATGAAACCGGCGGGGGTTTGCACGGTGTGTCAGCGGCAATAGAATTTGGCGTACTGGGTTTAGGTGTGCGGCATATCGTGGTGCTGGGCCACGCCCAGTGCGGGGGAATAAAAGCTTCACTTGACCAAGGTCAGACGGGTAGCTTTGTGGACGACTGGGTTGCCATAATCAGCGACGCCCGCGACGAGGTTACTGCCGCTGGCTATCCCGATCCACAACGCGCACTGGAACTGGAAGCTATCAGGGTCAGCCTACAAAATTTGCGGAGTTTCCCGTTCATCGACGATGAAGAAAAGCGTGGCGAGCTGAAACTTCACGGCGCTTACTTTGGCATTGTTGACGGAGTGCTGCACGTTCTGGATGAAACGACCGGACAATTTAACGCCCAATGACGACGCAGCCAGATTTCTACGATAATCTTGAATTGAGTTTGACCGAGCTGCAACGCGTTGTCGAAGAAGGTGTTTATAACCGCCGTTCGGCAGCACATCACCCGGTTGTTGCCAATGTGGATTGTACCGTTGCCCCACAGCAGCGGGTTTTGATTTTGCGCGACTGCGACTGGGGCAATCGCCAACTTCGTTTCCACACCGACAGCCGAAGTGACAAGGTATCGCAATATGGCGAACGCGCCGAAACGTCGGTCCTGATTTATGACGAACCGGCCAAAATCCAAATTCGGTTATCCGGTCTGGCTCGGTTGGGCGACGACGATGTATCCGACATCGCTTGGGGCCGCTCAACTCCGTTCGCCCGGCGCTGCTACATGGCGGTGGACGCTCCGGGTAGCATCGCCGAACAACCAACGTCGGGTTTGCCGGATTGGATAGCGGGGAAGCAACCAGAAGAGGAGCAACTTGCTCCTGTCCGAGAGAATTTCGCTACTTTGATAGTTACGGTGAAAACAGCCGAATGGCTTTATTTGGCCAATGCTGGTCATCGACGGGCAAGATGGCAGTGGAACGAAACAACGGAGAACTGGTCAGGGAACTGGTTGATTCCATGATCTTGCACATCCTTTAAGATAAGCCGCGACCATCACTTGATGGCGTTTGGAAGCAACTTCCAAATCATCCTCCAGCCGGCTTTCAGCGTTGAGATATGCAATTCCATGCTGCTTGATTGCCAAATAATTCGACATTGAGCCATCACTTTGTCCGACTCGTTCATGCCAGAAATGCACCCCCGCTTTAGTCATCGCATTCCTGCAAGCTATCGCGTGCACGGCAGGAGTTTCATCTTTAGCGAGATACGCCGTCAACGCCAATGTGTCGTAGTTGGCCATGTCAGCAGTCGGATTTACTGCGAAATAACCGCCCGACCGGGGCTGTATCTTTCCTTGTTTGAATGCGGCAACGTCCAGCATTGTAATTTCGCCATTACCGCCCCGCCCGTCACCCGAAAATCCCGGGCTGTTGGTATGCAGCGCAATAACCGGCCGTCCCGCTGGCCTTTGGCTGAGAAATGCGTCGGTAAATTTCGGTGATGAGTCGGCAAAGTTGCGGTTCGGGTCACATGACGTCACGACGTCAGTAAGAACGCCGCAGATGCCTTCGCCAGCCTGACGTCGCGCGCTGCCCGGTCCGGAATTGACGACAACTGCAACCCCGCCATGCTGCTTCAGAGCAGCAATTGCCCCTTCAAATGCGGCATTCTCGTCATCATGCGGTACCATCCAGAGCGGCCCGACGGGTTCGGCTGTGCTTTTAAAGCGCAGCAAGTGCCAGACAAAACCGTTCTCGCTGACGATCCGTTCGTCGATCTGAATATTTTTAAAATAATCAGCATCGCCAGCATGACGTTGGATGTCATCATCTCTGATCGTGGCCAGTGTCTGTACCGAAATTTCCGTCCAGTCACCTCCCGATGAAACCCTGTTCCAATCTGTAGCGACTGCCCTGTTCGATCCCATTGCGAATGCAGACAGGCCGAACGCCAAAAATGCGACAAAAAACAAAAGGCTTTTCCGCATACCAGACTAACGCGTCATCTTCTTATATGTTGCACGATGTGGACGGGTTGCTTCGTCGCCTAGGCGGGCAATCTTGTCCTCCTCATAGGATTCAAAGTTACCTTCGAACCATTCGACATGGCTGTCACCCTCGAACGCAAGGATATGCGTCGCCAAACGGTCGAGGAAGAAGCGGTCATGGCTGATGACCACGGCGCAACCTGCAAAGCTCTCCAGCGCTTCTTCAAGCGCCGATAGCGTTTCAACGTCGAGATCGTTGGTCGGTTCATCGAGCAGCAGCACGTTGCCGCCCTCTTTGAGCATTTTCGCCATATGCACGCGGTTGCGTTCACCGCCCGATAGCAAACCGACCTTTTTCTGCTGATCGACACCCTTAAAGTTAAACGCGCCGACATAAGCGCGCGTCGGTGTCTCGTGCTTGCCGAGCTTCATAAAGTCGGCTCCCCCCGAAATTTCTTCCCAGACATTCTTGTTGGGATCGAGGTCGTCGCGGCTCTGATCGACAAAGCCCAGCTTTACCGTTTCGCCAATCTCGACTTCGCCGGAGTCAGCGGTTTCCTGACCCGTAATGAGCTTGAATAACGTCGATTTACCAGCGCCGTTCGGGCCAATTACGCCCACGATGCCGCCTGGTGGGATCGAGAAAGAAAGATTTTCGAACAACAGCTTGTCACCATAAGCTTTCGATACGTTCTTAACTTCGATCACCTTGCTACCGAGACGCTCGGGTATCTGGATAACGATCTGTGCCTTGCCCGGCGTGCGGTTTTCTTGCGCCTCGACCAACTGATCAAACGACTTAATACGCGCCTTTGACTTGGTTTGCCGCGCCTTGGGGCTTTGCCTGATCCATTCGAGTTCGTCCTTGATCGCTTTCTGGCGACCGGAATCTTCGCGCGCCTCTTGCTCCAGACGCTTGCCCTTCTTCTCTAGGTAGGTCGAATAATTGCCCTCGTAGACAAAATAACGTCCGCGATCGAGTTCAAGGATCCAGCTCACGACATTGTCGAGGAAATAACGGTCATGGGTAACGAGGATCACGTTGCCTTTATAATCAACAAGATGCTTTTCCAGCCACGCGACGCTTTCAGCGTCCAAGTGGTTGGTAGGCTCATCGAGCAACAAGATATCGGGCTTTTCGAGCAACAACCGGGTCAAAGCAATCCGGCGCTTCTCACCGCCTGACAGGCTGACCACACTTGCATCGCCCGGCGGGCACCGCAGCGCATCCATCGCCAGTTCGAGCTGGCTGTCGAGCGACCAACCATCAACCGCGTCGATCTTTTCCTGCAACGTGCCCATTTCTTCCATCAACACGTCGAAATCGGCGTCCTCTGGCGGGTCGCCCATTATCATCGAAATTTCGTTGAACCGGTCAACGAGGTCAGCCACAGGACGAACCCCGTCCATCACATTCTCACGAACCGTTTTGGTCGGATCGAGTTCGGGCTCCTGCGCCAGATAGCCGACGGTGATGTGTTCACCCGGCCATGCTTCACCGGTAAACTCGGTGTCCATCCCAGCCATGATCTTCATCAACGTCGATTTACCTGTACCGTTCGGTCCGACGATGCCGATCTTTGCATCGGGATAGAATTGCAGGTTGATGTTGCTTAGCACCGGTTTGTTGGCACCGGGGAATGTCTTGGTCATTCCCTTCATCACGTAGCTATATTGCGCGGCCATGGCGTCTGTTTCTCTTTGTCATACGGGTGGAAAATGTTGCCGCCTCCCTAGCCGCGCCGGTTGGGGGTCGCAAGCGGGATTGTCAGCATGCAAAGCGCCCGATAGGAGATCACAGATGAACAGAATAATCACAGCGCTGCTTGGATCAGCCACACTCGCCCTTCCCGCCTCTCTCTTGGTTGCAGCCCCCGACCCGGTTCAAACCGCACTTGAAAGCGACACGGTCGCGCTATCGATTACCGAAGGTCTGACGACCTGGGTTGGGCCACGCCAAGCCGGAACCGAAGCCGAGGCGAGGGCAAGGGTCTGGGCTAAGGCAGAATTGACGCGGCTGGGCTTCGCAAAGGTTAGGGTTGAAACTTTTGAAATGCCAACTTGGGTTCGCGGCGAAGAAAGGGCGGAAATCACTGCTCCGGTGCCGGTAAAGCTCGCTATCACTGCGCTAGGTAATAGCGGTGCGACCCCGGCCGAAGGAATTGAAGGCGACGTCATTTATTTCGCCTCGCTGGCCGAATTGGAGGCCGCGCCCGATACGGCGGTAAAAGGCAAAATCGCCTTTGTCAGCCACGCGATGAAAGCAACGCAAGACGGCTCGAGCTATGGCTATTTCGGGCAAGTGCGCCGTCGCGGTCCCGATGTGGCAGCTAAAAAGGGAGCGGCAGCCATCTTCATTCGCTCGATCGGTACCGATTATCATCGCAACCCGCATACGGGTAACACCAATTTCTCCGAAGGCGTGACAGCCATACCTGCGGCGGCTATTTCTATCCCGGACGCGGAAAATCTCGAGCGGCTGATCGCCGTCGGCGAACCCATGCGAATGAAACTGCTTTTGACCCCACAAAACATCGGGATGCAGCAATCGGGCAATGTGATTGCCGAAGTGATCGGCAAGGACGCCTCGCTGCCGCCAATCGTCATCGCCTGCCATCTCGACAGCTGGGATTTGGCGACCGGTGCGATGGATGATGCGGCGGGTTGTGGCATCATCACAGCGGCCGCCAAAATCGTCATGAACGCCGGTAAACCACAGCGGACGATCCGGCTGTTATGGGCTGGAGCTGAAGAAGTCGGTATCTGGGGAGGCAAAGATTACGCGGTCAAAAATGGTGCAATGAGGCATAGTCTGGCAATGGAATCGGATTTTGGTGCTGACCGTGTTTGGCAAGTGAAATTCAATCTGCCCGAAAGTGCAAAGCCGCTGCGCGAGAAACTGGTCGTTGAACTGGCAAAAATCGGCATTGGCGCTAGCGCGGACAAAGCAGGCGGCGGCGCAGATGTCGGTCCGATTATCGCCGCGCAGAATTTGGCTGTAATCGACCTTGATCAAGACGGCACGCGTTACTTCGATCTGCACCACACACCCGATGACACATTCGACAAAATCGATCCTGTGCAAATGCGGCAAAACGTCGCGGCGTGGGTCGCGGTGTTAAGCGAGGTCGCAAACTACACTGGCGACCTGACAATGGCGGCGAAGCCATGAGATATCTCCTCACGTTTTTCGCTTTGTCGCTGACCGGATGTGTTGAAGAGCCGACACCAAAAGAAGCAGAGGCGGCGGCAGTGATGCAGGCTGACATTACCCCGCAGAAGCAGCTTGAGGACGACGCAAGGAGTATCGAACAAGCAGCAGATGAAGCCGTTAAGCTGATTGAGGCAGAAGCAAGGGTCGAGGCCGATCAAGCCGCTACTGCGGCAAAGCAGGCTCCATAATTGGCATCACCAAGCCAATTATATAATACATCTGCTCGCCCGTCATTTAGGTAGCCGAGCGACAACAGTCACGAAAAACGCGGTCGACCACCCTAATAAAAGAACACCGTTGATACCTTCGATCGCGCCGACGATTCGCCAAGGACGGGAAATTTCCGAGTCGCTGAAGCCGATGCTCGCGTAGGTAATCGTGGAATAATAAACAGCCGCCTCGAGCGTTTGGACTGCCCCGATAACCAAGTAGACCCCCGCGTAGAGCCAAATCTCGATGCCGTGAAGCGTAAACAATGCCAAGACGATAATCAAAATCACCACGGCCCGCTTCATCGAGAAATGATGATGTTCTACCCCACTGCTTGTTTCGATGCGTAGCCCGCGGACCAGCGCGGTTATCCCTGCCCCGTGTATGAGCACGGTGATCACAACCATCACTGTGGCGAGTGCCAACTGTAAAAGCATCAATGTTCAGCTTCAAAAAAACGCACGGGAACTATGCTTGTAGCATCGCCGTATCGCCTAGCGATAATTCGGTGCAAGAAACGCCCCTGCCGGTTGGGGCGTTTAAGAAGTGAATTTTATGTGGTCGGGGAGACAGGATTCGAACCTGCGACCCTCTGTTCCCAAAACAGATGCGCTACCAGGCTGCGCCACTCCCCGAGTCAGCGGTTCCTCTAAGACGCAGTTGCGCGAAAGGCAAAAGGAAAACGTCCGGTTGAGAAATTTGTTTTTGGGAGGCAGTGCATAGCTGCACCGGTCCACCTACGCCAAGGCTTCGGCGGACCCAACGGTCGCTAGGGCCGGCTCGCCAGCCGAAGCTCCCGTAGGGAGCGAAGGCTGGTGGGCCCGGAGGGACTCGAACCCCCGACCTAGCCGTTATGAGCGGCCAGCTCTAACCAACTGAGCTACAGGCCCCAACCAGATGCCGTGGCGCGCCGATAGCGGAGCAAGCGCGGGACTGGCAAGCACTTATCGTTAGCAACCAGTCGCGGCTTTAATCTCGGCCATAGTCGTGGCGCGCACGCCTCGCTTGGCCAGATGCGCAAACACTGCCCGCCACCAGGCATAAAATGCTTCAAGGTCGTCGTCGTTGCGCACATAAGGCGTGTGCCCCGGAGCAAGCGACGGCGAGTGAAATGACAGGTTGAGAATGGGAATATCGTCTTCCAACGCAAGGTCGATTGCGCGCAGTGCGTCGGCGAGAGGTATCCCCTCTGGAGTGATTGGCAATCGTTCGATCAACTTCGAACGCGCAAGCACTGCGCGGGCAGTATCCGAAACAAACCAGCGCCCGAAAACCATATCGCCAGCACTGCGGAGACCGCCTGAAAATACCGTTGTCAATGGCAGTTCGAGTAACTGATTTTCAATCAACCAGTACGGTTGAACTTGATAGCCCGAATAATCCGGACCGCCCTGCGCCGAATAATCGAAACGAGTGCGCGTAGAGCTATCGATTGCGATGCCAAGATCGGCGAGGATCGTAGGCGTAGCCGGGCCTGCGCCGTACCGTCCGGCGCGATACGCGTCTGGTCGAATGCCCATGTTGCGGACAATTGCGGCATATAAATTGTTGAGCTTTTCACGCTCCAGTTCGGGTGGCAGGTTACAGGCGAAGCTATTATGCGCGGAGACATCTTCGACCAACGGCGGGCTTACCCACGGGTGCAGATGCGCGCCGATTTCGGCTTTGCCAGATGCTGCGTAGCCAGAAAACAATTTGACCGACTTCGCGTCTTGGGTAATCGGATAATCGACAAAGTAACAAGGGGTTACCTCGTGCTCGCCGCACAATTCCTGAAAGCGTGGAATTCCCGAAATATGAGTAGTGCCGTGTTGGTCACGCGTGAAAGGCGCTGTCCAGTCGAATTCTTCTTCGGTGTCGACAGTGACTAAAAACCGGACCCCGCCTAATGCCGACAGGTCGGGAGTTTGATCGCCTAGCGAAATGGCTCGGGTTGCAGCGTTTACCATGCCAATCGATTCAATTTCTGCACTTCAGTCCCCTTCACCTCCCCGATATCGGGAATGGCCGTCTTGCAACGCCGGGAGCGATAATATCAGTGCTTCGTTGTAAAAGCGTAAATCGCCGCCAACATTGTGCGCAAGGCTTCGAACGAGCCGCAAGGAAAAGCCGAGTCCGAGCAGCGGCGCTTCATCCAGTTCGTCGTTGTTACCCGGACCCGACCCAAACAATTCAACCTCACTCATAGCCGCCAATTTCTTGGGTAATGTCAGAACAAAACGGTTTGCGGCCGCCCTTCCGGGTTCGGTACGAAAACGTCCGTCGAGTACTTCGCCATTCTCGCATCCGATAATTACCGCCGACAGCAGCCGCGAAAATAGCCTCTCTGCCAGATCATTTTCGATAGCGAATGCGCGTACCGGGTGCGCTTGCACGAGGTTAAGCGTCACGTGCAACAGATCGCTTAGACCACGAAGACGCTCGGCCAGACGCGATGCCAGCCAGTCGCACTCGGTTATCCCCGGCGACGGAGCAAAACTGCCTGATTCAATTTTGGCTGCCATCGCCAAGTCATCGAATCCGGCAAGCAAGCGCTCGGCATCGTTCAGTATATTGCGCGCCAGTGTCCGGTAATCCTGGGTTACCGGGCCGAATAGCTGCTGCTCGATAATCTCCGAAAAGCCAATGATGGCACCAAGCGGAGTTCGCAATTCGTGTACCAGCTGCTGCAGTTGGTCACCGTGACCGCTCACGCTGGTATTGATCAGGGCACTCTCGGCAACAGTAGGCCGCCGCATGATGCCGCGATAGCCGCTGAACCGGCCGCTTCGTGGATCAAAAAACGGCGATGCGTTAATTCGCCAGTCACCCTCGATTGCCGCTGCCCCGCATAATCGCATTCGCGCATTTTCAAGCGGCATACGCTGGCGAAAGCTAGCCGCACCGTATGCGTCGGGGCCGGGGCCTTCATCAAAAGCAGGCTCCGCAATATCGACTCCGACTACGGCACCGCGCGGCGCACCTTCGACCCACGAGACCGTGCCAACATCATCGGTCTCGAAGCGGAACTCGCTGACCGGAGCCTGATGCTCGGGATAATCTCCACCGATTAACGGAAGGTAAGGCGCATCACCATTTTCGCGGTTGCGGCGTAAGCGTTCAATCCGTTCCACTATGTCGCGTATCTGGGTATTTTGCGGTTGCACCTCTGCCAAATGCGGGGCCATTGGTTCGAATGGCTGTGGCAAAATGAAATCCGCCGAAGACCATGCCATCAGCGCTCGCCGCGTTTCGCTACCGATATCCTTTCGATTGCGCAGAAAGCCGCGCGCCCGCGTAGGCAAATGGGGAATGATGTCGGCCCACTCGCCATCTGTCAGATCGGCACCAGATATGGCCGCAGCGGCAACCGGGGGTGCGTCACCGGCTAGCAACTGCACCAAGGGCGCTGATCTGATGCGGCCGGCTATCGCGCTTATACACTTAACGCGTTTCGATAACGCCACATCGGGCAGCAACCTGCGCACCTGCAGTAATCCGGCTTTAACCGTATCGAGATCGAGTTCAGCCGGGTTTTGTGCGAGGACATCGACCAATTGCTGCCATTTGGCTAACACGCTGACATGGCTTTCATCGGCTTGCCGCAATGCAGTTTCTAGGCGATCATCAAAGCGCAAAACCCGGCTGAACTCGATCTCGATACGGTTAAAGCCGGATTACTGCAGGTGCGCAGGTTGCTGCCCGATGTGGCGTT
>JANPAM010000398.1:0-3884 GCA_031429915.1 Sphingomonadales bacterium
CGGTTGACGGTGCGTGTCTTCTGGCTTTGACGATGCTGGCGCTGCACAGCACCCGGTATTGGCCGATCTGGGCGGTCGGATTTCAAACCGTGGCTGTCGCAACACACCTAGCAACGATCTGGGTGCCCGATATTTTGCCAAAGGCGTATCAAGCGTTGCTCGCCTTTTGGAGCATCCCGATTTTATGGGTGATGGTGGCGGGGACTCGTAAAGACTGGAATTACCAGCGGAACGACCGTCAAAAGGCCGCCGGACAGGCATAATCGCGAACATGATGGAGATTGACGGCGAGCCAATACGCTTTGCCGGTGGGGGACATACGCTTTGATTCAGGGGATTTTTCAAGTCGTCGAACTATTACAACACGAGCTGTTATTGTTCAGCGCAGTGTGGCTGCTGCTTGGCGCGTTAGACGACCTGTCTATCGACTTGATCTGGATTACCCGGTGGGCAATTCGCCGGGCGACTGTTTACCGCAAACAGCCGCCACTGCGTATCGGGCAGCTGGCGCCGCCAAAACTCCCGGGATTGCTCGCCATATTCGTACCGACATGGCGCAAAGCCAATGTAATCGGCACGATGCTGGCGCAGTGCACTCAGAAATGGGCGGACGGACATACTCGCTATCTAATATATGTTGGCTGTTACCCAAATGATTCAGCGGGCATTGCCGAGGTGTTGCGAGCCGCCCGCGCCGACAACCATATTTGTCTGGTTCTGATTGCTCACCCAGGGCCAACAACCAAAGCCGATTGCCTGAACCGGTTATGGCAAGCGCTGCTGTCGGACGAACTCGCTGGAGGATATAAGGCAAAAGCTGTCGTGCTCCACGATGCCGAAGACTCGGTTCACCGGTTCGAACTCGCGGTATTTGACCGGATGATCGAGAAGGCAGCGGCCGTACAATTGCCCGTTTTGCCGGTCCCCACAGAGAGATCGAGGTGGATCAGCGCCCATTATTGTGACGAATTCGCCGAAGCGCATGGCAAAAATATGGTCGTTCGCGAAGCGCTCGGCGCCGGCCTCCCTCTTGCAGGCGTCGGCTGCGCTATTGATCGCAATGTGCTTGGACGGATCGCCCTTGGCAATCGCAACCGGCCATTTGACGATAAAAGTTTGACCGAGGATTATGAGCTGGGTTTGAAAATAGGAGCAACGGGAAACCGCGCGATGATGGCGCACATATTGGACGATCAGGGCAGTTTAATTGGTACGAAAGCGTGCTTTCCCGATACGCTGCACACATCGGTCCGGCAGAAAACGCGCTGGCTTACCGGCATTGCGCTAGCCGGGTGGGACCGCCTCGGATGGAGCGGAAGCTGGGCCGAAAGATGGATGCTGCTTCACGACAGGCGTTCGATTTTTTCCGCACTGGTGTTGATGGCAGCCTATATTTGTGTGGTTTTGACCCTAATACTGGTGGTCGCCGATATCGCCGATGTCTACCAGCCAATGCCGCTGCCACGATACTTGGTATTTATAGTGGGGATCAACGCGATTTTTCTGATGTGGCGGATGGCGGTTCGGGCAGCGTTTGTCCGTGCCCAATATGGATGGGCAGAGGCGATATTGTCGGTCCCGCGCAGCATGATCGCCAACATCATTTCCATAATGGCGGCGCGGCGCGCCTGTATGGCGTATTTCCGCTATCGCAGCGGCGTTCCGCTAACGTGGGATAAGACGGTCCATCATATCGTGCCTCGGGTGGCCCAACATGACTGAATTCAAAGGCAGACACTTCGGCTTTCTCCTCATGCTCTGCTCGGGCTGGGTGCTGGCACGAACCGCGATGAACTGGCCCGCGGACGATGGCACTATGTCTCTCACGCCTTCGGTGACGGCATCGCCCAACCGAACGGCCACTTCAGTCACAGTAGGTCTCGAACGTTTTTGCGATAGGATGAACAACCAGAGTTCATTAGCTGGGAAGCGCGCCGTTCGGGTCCAGCCTTTAGGCTATCCTGCCGATTTATATGAAGGTCTCTCGGGACTGATGCCGCCTCTTCCCGCAGCCTCACCGTTTCCGGTGCCCACAACAACGCGCTCAGGCACTCCTCATACCAGCCATCCCGCTGCTTCACACCAAATTGACATCGACGCCTATGCTTACAGCTTCTGGCGCGGGGGAGGACGCGGCAGTGGCCTGGCAACCGCCGGGCAATATGGTGGTGGTCAGAGCGGATTGATTGCGACCATAGGACTCCGCAACGCGTCCGGCCGTCGAATGCCGATTGCAGCATTGGTCCGCAGCTCCGTTGCGCACGACAATTTGCGGGATCGCGAACTCGCACTTGGTGTCCGGTGGCAACCCAGCCCATCATTACCAATTTCGATTTCGGCGGAACGCCGCTTTCGTGGGGTCGGCGCTGACAATTTTGCAGTATATGCAGCGGGGGGCCGGAGCGACGTGCGATTGCCTGCCGGGTTCAAACTCGACGCCTTTGCTCAAGCGGGTTTCGTCTCTGGGCAAAACGGAGGACATTTTTTTGACGCCCAGGCAAAGGCCGAACGACGGATAGTGCCAGCGTCGCCTTTGCCGCTTTTTCTCGGTGCCGGTGCTTGGGCGGGCGGACAGAAGGGCATTGCCCGCCTCGACATCGGCCCGTCGCTTCGTACCGACCTGCCGCTCAATAAGGCCCGCATCCGTATCAGTGCTGACTGGCGCTTCCGGGTGGCGGGCGATGCGTCGCCTGGAAATGGTCCGGCGCTGACACTTTCCACCGGTTTCTAGCCGCAAGCCTTTATCACGCCACGAAAAGGCGTTAGGCTTTAGGCGCACATGGATATTTATCTTCCCATAGCAAATTTGTCGGTGAACGCTTTGGTCATCATCCTGCTTGGCGGGGCGGTTGGGATGCTGTCGGGAATGTTCGGTGTCGGCGGCGGATTTCTCACAACGCCTTTGCTGATTTTCTATGGAATCCCGCCAACAGTAGCAGCAGCCTCTGCCTCGACCCAAGTCACGGGGGCCAGCGTCTCGGGGGTTTTCGCGCACATGAAACGCGACGGCGTCGATTTTCAGATGGGCGCTGTGTTAGTGGTCGGCGGCATATTCGGAACACTGGCCGGGGCAGTACTGTTCGAAATTCTCGAAAAGCTTGGCCAGATCGACACAGTCATCAACATATTATATGTGCTGATGCTCGGCAGTATCGGCAGTTTAATGGCCAAGGAGGCGCTCGGCAGCGTGCTCGCAATGCGTGCCGGAAAACCGCAACGTCCTCGCAAGCGGCGACATCACCCGCTGGTTGCAAACCTGCCGCTTCGTTGGCGCTTTTACAAATCGGGATTGTATATCTCGCCACTGGCTCCGCTCATTCTTGGCTTCGTCACCGGTATCATGACGATGCTCCTGGGCGTCGGCGGTGGCTTCATCATGGTACCAGCGATGCTCTATCTATTGGGAATGGGCGCTCAGGTCGTGGTTGGGACGTCGCTTTTCCAGATACTGTTCGTGACGATGTCATCGACGATGATGCACAGTCTGACCACCAAGGCCGTTGACATCGTGCTCGCAGTGTTCCTGCTGATCGGTAGCGTCACCGGTGCGCAGATCGGTGCGCGATTGGCGCAGAAAATGAAGCCCGAATATTTGCGGCTGTTGCTCGCGGGGATTGTCTTGCTCGTCGCGATCCGGATGGCGCTCGGCCTTGGCTGGCGGCCCGACGAAATCTACACGGTACAGGCGTTATGATCCGGTTGCTTGCTGGCCTGTTCCTGCTGCTGTCGACAGGCGCTGCTTTCGCTCAAAATGTGCCAAAGCTTGTTCCTGATGTGTCGCAGCGCCAGATCAATATCCAGTCGGGCTTTACCGGGGCCGATATGCTGCTGTTCGGCGCGATCATCTATCCACGCGGCGTTGCGCCCGTTGGCCAGATCGATGT
>JANPAM010000399.1:0-1910 GCA_031429915.1 Sphingomonadales bacterium
TCAGCATCAATCGCAGCAAGCAACCGGGCGCTGTCGGTGTTGGCAGTCAGTTCGGGCTTCGCGGTGTCAAGAGTATCGCCGGTAAACTTCGCCATCGTCCCGCAAACGCTGACATAATGCGGGTGGAGACCCGACGACAGCACCGCCTTTTTGCGCTTAGTAATGCGCCCCGCCATGCTGATCGCCTCCCAGCACGCAGTCGAGCCGTCGTACATCGAAGCATTGGCCACATCGCAGCCAAGCAGTCGCGCCACCTGCGTCTGGAACTCAAACAACATCTGAAGCGTGCCCTGCGCAATTTCGGGTTGATAGGGTGTGTAAGCGGTCAGAAACTCGCCGCGCTGGATCAGGTGGTCCACAGACGCCGGAACATGATGCTTATACGCGCCGCAACCGAGGAAAAATGGATGACGCGACGCAGCCATATTCTTGCGGGCAAGGTTCGAGAAATGCCGTTCGACCGCCATTTCGCTCGCATGATTGGGTAGACCATGGATCGGACCGTCCAGCCGCGCCTCGGCGGGAACATCGACAAACAGGTCGTCGATGCTGTTTGCGCCGACGACGCCGAGCATGGCCTGCCGGTTGGTATTTGTCAGGGGGAGATACCGCATATTCAATTTTTCCTTAGCATTGGGGGACTTGCACCCCACGCGACGATATCGATTGGTCGCAATGTTCCAGCGCGGTCTAAGCAAATAACTTTTCCGGTCGAACAGGTCTTGTCTACTTGTGCGGTTAAAATAACCCGGCGGTACTGAAGGGGCTTTGCCAATCGGTCAAATTTTTCGTCGAACCCGATCGGAACGCTATGTTTATAAGGCCCGAGAGTTGAATCCCTGGTTGGGTAGATTGAGCAAATTAATCCTTCACATTCTCCCAGCCACCCCTCGACAACCAGAACCTTACCGTGCAAACTTTCCACGTTCTTTTTAATAAGATCCACATCCACTATCCGCGCACTAGCGCCTTTCCCCTTATCCAATTCGGGCAAATATTCGCCGACATCAGCAACGGGGTCGACCGATTTACAAGCAACTGACAATGCCAATGCGCCGCTGACAATAAAGAAGGTCGCCAAACGCAACGTTATAGCCCCTCTACAAACGCCTTGTAAGCCGCTTCATCCATCAAACTGTCGAGTTCGCTGGTGTCAGACAGTGTTAGCCTGAAAAACCAGCCCTCGCGTTCGGGATCGCTGTTCGCCAGCGCAGGATCATCGCCAAGCGCATCATTGCCTTCGACGACCGTCCCCGAAACTGGCGCGTAAACATCCGATGCGGCTTTGACCGACTCAACAACCGCCGCATCACCGCCTTTTTTCAAAACCGCGCCGACCGCCGGAACTTCGGCAAAGACAATGTCGCCCAACTGGCCTTGCGCATAATCGGTGATGCCGACGGTGGCGGTGTCGCCGTCGACTTCGATCCATTCGTGGTCTTGCGTGAAATAGCGGGTCATACGGCTTTTCCTCTCCGGTGATAATAATGCGGGACAAATGGCATCGGCGACGTGGTGACGGATATCCGCTTGCCCCTCACCTCAGCCTCTAATTTTGTGCCGTGCGCGGCGTGTTCGGTCGAGACATATCCCATTGCAATCGGTGCATTAACCGTTGGCGAGAACCCACCTGACGTCATGACGCCAACTTGCTTATCGCCTGCAAAAATCGGCGCGCCCTCGCGGACGGGCATTTTGCCGTCGATCGTAAAACCGACGAGCTTTCGGGCGGGACCATCCGCTAAAGTTTTCAATATCCGCTCGGCGCCCGGAAATCCGCCCTCTTCACGACGACGTTTCGAAATCGCAAAGCTGGCATTGCCCTCAACCGGGTCGGTCGTTTCATTAAGGTCGTGCCCATAAAGTGGCAGCCCTGCCTCCAGCCGCAACGAATCGCGCGCGCCAAGGCC
>JANPAM010000400.1:0-4847 GCA_031429915.1 Sphingomonadales bacterium
GAGCGAGAACATCGCATAACCGCGAATGGTCCAAGCTCCGGCCATCGAGCAGAGGCTTCGCCAACTTTCCGCTCGGCTTTGAGTGCCGCCAAGAAAGCGCATCGTCTCAGGGTCGGCATGGAATGAGGCCCATCCTTCAAAATCCTCCGCCGACGTTGGCCGAAGGATCAATCGTTCGGTCATCAAAAATGGTCCGTTGCTCACCCTATTTACCCCAGCTGGTTTAGAGCGGCACTTATGCGGCGGATACGGATTCAACACAAGAAAAAGGGCACCGTCCCCTCGAGGATGGTGCCCTTGCAATCTCTTCAGCTTGCCAGCCTATCTACAGCGGCGACGACCTTTGTCGATTTCGCGTCCGAGCAACGCGCCACCGGCTGCACCGATGATCGTTCCTACTGTCCGATCACCACGTCCGGCAATCTCACGACCAGCCAGACCGCCTGCTGCGGCACCGATAATCAAACCTGTAGTTCCGTTTTTCCGGCGACAATAAGTCCGGCCATCCTTGCCTTGCCATTCGCGGTATTCGCGGTTGCGGGCTTGGTTTGAGACATCGGCTTTATAGCCAGAAGTCGCGTTAGACAGCGAAAAGCCATCAGCGGCAATTGCAGAGGCACCAGGAACGACCAAAGTCGCAGCGGCCAATGACAAAATAATTTTCTTCACAAGTTTTCTCCTTAATTGAACCTTGCACTGCATGAACGTGTTCATATGAACGTAGTTGCATTAACGCCAAGCAACGCGCCGACTTGTTACGCAAGAGCGATGAAACGAGCCCAAATTGCTGCTTGCCAGCGCTCCTCGTGCACCGTTAATAGCGACCCATGGCTAATATCATTGCAATCTTGTTCGGACTCATCGCTCTTGCCCTCGCAATCGTCGGGTTTATTCCATTGCTCGGCTGGCTTAACTGGCTAATTATCGTGATTGCCGGCGTCGGTGCGGCTTTTGGCTTTGCGTCGTCCAAAAATTCGGGGCGCAACTTTTGCCTCGTGGTAATGGCGATTTGCGCCTTCCGCCTGTTCATCGGAGGCGGGATCATCTGATCCTTTGAATGACTACGAACGACCAGAACGCAAAGCCCAATGGGCTGCCTTACGCTTTGGGCGCGTACCTGATCTGGGGGTTTGTCCCGGTCTATTTCAAACTGCTGGATCATGTGCCGCCTGTCGAGATTGTCGCTCAGCGCATTTTGTGGTCGATCCCGCTGCTTGTTGTGATTATGTATTTCCGGTCGCAATTGGGCGAATTTTTCGCGATTTTCCGGCACAAGGCGCACTTGCGCAACCTGTTTGCGTCGGCGGTTTTGATAGCGGTTAATTGGCTGATTTACATCTGGGCGGTGTCGACGGATCATATATTGGCGGCAAGCCTTGGCTATTATCTCAATCCTTTGGTCAACGTCTTGCTTGGCAGGATGTTTCTCGGCGAACGACTACGCCCGATGCAACTCGTCGCGGTTGCAGTTGCGGCCGTCGGCGTCGCGATATTGATCGGCGACGCTCTCGACACGTTATGGGTGTCAGTCTCGCTCGCTTGTAGTTTTGGGATTTACGGCCTGATCCGAAAGATCACGCCAGTAGGTTCGGTGCCGGGACTGGCGGTTGAGACGACGTTGTTGGCACCATTATGTCTCGCGGCTGCGTTCTGGTTTGCCACTGCCGGTACCGGCGGGTTTGGCGAGGATCTGAACACAACGGGTCTTCTGGTGCTCGCGGGGGCAGTGACTGCCGTTCCGCTTCTGCTCTTTGCGACCGCCGCGCGAATAATGAGTTACGCAAGCATCGGATTCGTCCAATATCTTGCGCCGTCGATTGGATTTCTGCTCGGTGTATTCGTCTATGGCGAACCGCTGAGCGCGACCAAGCTCGCTTGCTTCATACTAATTTGGTTAAGCATCGCGATATTTTGTGTAGACGCGCTGCGGACGTACCGGGCGGCAAAAGCTTAAGTTAGTAACCGCCATCCCAGTGTCTCGCCTGCATGGAAGGGTACGATTGCTGTGCCCGCTAGATCAACCGATTCGGGTGCCGTTGTAGCCACGCGCTGTAATGTAACTCGCCCCTCGTTTAACGGTAGCCCATAAAAGCGCGGTCCATGTTCGGATGCGAACGCTTCGAATTTATCGAGAGCGCCTTCTTCGTCGAATACTGCAATGTAACTTTCCAGCGCATAAGGTGCGTTGAATATTCCGGCGCATCCGCATGCAGATTCTTTGGCCGATTTTTCATGCGGTGCGCTGTCGGTGCCGAGGAAGTATTTGGCGCTACCTGACGTGGCAGCCTTGCGAAGTGCTAGCCGGTGAACCTCTCGCTTTGCAACCGGCAGGCAATAAGCGTGCGGGCGGATGCCGCCAGCGAACATTGCGTTGCGGTTGATGTGCAGATGCTGTGGGGTAATAGTTGCGGCGACATATGGGCCGCTGGCGTCGACAAATTGGGCGGCATCGGCAGTGGTGATGTGCTCGAAGACGATCTTAAGTTCGGGCAGCTCGCGAACGAGGCCGGACAGTGTGCGCTCGATGAACACGGCTTCGCGGTCGAAGATATCGACTTCGTGGTCAGTGACTTCGCCGTGAATGAGCAACGGCATTCCAATTGCGGCCATGCGTTCGAGCGCTGGCATGATCGCGGCAATATCGGTCACGCCGTGTGCGCTGCCAGTAGTCGCGTGGGCGGGATAGAGCTTGGCGGCGGTGAACACGCCGTCAGCAAATCCGCGTGCCAGTTCATCGCCGCTGCTGCTGTCGGTTAGATATGCAGTCATCAACGGAGTGAACTCAATCCCCTCCGGCACAGCTGCCAATATCCGGTCGCGATAGGCAGCGGCCGCCTCGACCGTCGTTACCGGCGGCGACAGGTTTGGCATCACAATCGCCCGCGCAAACTGGCGCGCGGTAAAGGGCACTACGCCGCGCATGATATCGCCATCGCGCAAGTGGACATGCCAGTCATCGGGGCGGCGGATCGTAATACTGTCGGTCATGCCTTCCCTTTAGACGCAGGCAACCCTATCTGTCACCTATGCCAAATCCGCGCCTGTTCGACCGAGCCGTTATTCGCCTTTCTCCGTCCGAGGAAGGGGAAGATGTCCGCGGGTTTTTGCAAGGGTTGGTGACGCAGGACACCGCCGCCGAGATGCCGTTATGGACAGGGCTGCTGAGCCCGCAAGGTAAGGCGCTGTTCGATTTCTTCCTCTGGGCAGATGGCGATGACGTGCTGGTCGATTGCGAGGCGAGTCAGGCCGAGGCACTGGTGCGACGGTTGTCGATGTACCGGTTGCGGCGCAAGATTGCGATTTCGGTTGATCCGGCATTGGGCGTGTTTTGGTCGAAGGAAGGAAGTAGCGATCCCCGCCATGCTCAGCTTGGCCATCGGTCGCTGACCGTAATTTCGCCCGACGATGAAGACGTCAGCGACGCATTTCGCAAGCACCGCCTCTTGCTCGGCATCACCGAAGGCATCGCCGAACTCGGCAGCGACCAGACTTTATGGCTCGAGACAAACGCCGCCGAACTGAACGGAGTGTCTTTCAATAAGGGCTGCTATATCGGTCAGGAAAACACCGCTCGAATGAACTGGCGGCAAAAGGTCAACCGGCGACTGGTGTTGGTGCCGCTGGCTGATGCTGAACTAAAACGGCAGCGTATTGCCTATCCGGAGTTCGGGCTATCGGTCGAGCATCGTCGCGTCGAAGATATGACCGATCTCAATCTGCCAGACTGGCAGCGCGCGGCAATTGGCTAGTCGAGCAATTCCAGCTTAACTCGAGCAGTGCCGCTGCGGTGCATGCCGATTTCCCGGGCGGCTGCGTGCGAAATGTCGATGATGCGCCCTTTGCCCCAAGGCCCACGGTCGTTGACTCGGACGACAACTTCTTTGCCGTTCGCCATGTTGGTGACAACGACCCGGCTATGAAACGCCAACGAGCGGTGCGCTGCGGTAAGCCCCGCAGGATCAAACCGCTCGCCGCTTGCTGTTCGGCTGCCTGCAAATTCCGAACCATAATAGCTGGCCATGCCATCGCCGATATGGCTGCGGCTATCCCCCGCTTGTGCCAGAACGGGCAGCGCAAGCGACAATAGCGCCGTGAGGCGACCGATTTTTTGCATTAGACCTCTCCCAACCCATTGAAGGACTATCGAATCGGACGAGGGCGGAAAACAACCTAGCGGCGTGGCGCGCCGATATCGGGCCAAAGTGAAGGATCAGACGTCGAGGTTGGCAACATTCAGCGCATTCTCGACAATGAAGTCGCGTCTCGGCTCAACCACTTCACCCATTAGCTTGGTGAAGATGTCATCGGCGAGGTCGGCTTGTTCGATTTCCACGCGCAGCAGCGAGCGGTGGGTTGGATCGAGCGTGGTGTCCCACAATTGCTCAGCGTTCATTTCGCCGAGTCCCTTGTAGCGCGAAATCGACAGGCCCTTGCGACCAGCCGCCAACACTGCGTCGAGCAGTTCTGATGGACGAGTGATGTGGCCCTTCGCAGTGCTTTCGGGCTTCGCCGCGCGCTTGGCCTGATCGTTTTCGTTTTCGGCTTCTTCCTCGATTACTTCCTCGGGTTCGACAATCGCCGCAGTGCTTGTTTTTACCAGTCGGGCAGGCGCTGCATAACTGTCACTTTCCTCGCTCGCTAACTTATGCAGCTTGCGCGCTTCGGCAGACAGCAAGAACGCGGCTTCGATACCGTGGTAATCAGTAACACCGCGCCACAGACGTTCGAATTGATAGCCACCCTCTTCGGAGACGCGGCCAGCCCATTTGCCTTCGGCATCCTGTGCCTGCATCCAGTCTGCGGCTTTTTCCACTGCTGCCGCCCTGTTTTTGCCGTCTTGATCTGGG
>JANPAM010000401.1:0-1883 GCA_031429915.1 Sphingomonadales bacterium
CGAAATCAACCGAAGGGTCAACGAAGGCGGTAATCGCCGAATAGGGAATGACCAGATGCGAAGGGATCTGACTGAACGACAGGCCGATTTCGAAATGTTGGGCCTCTACCTTCAAATCCCAATATTTATGTTGCAGGACGATGGTCATTTCGTCGGGAAACCGCTCGTGCAGGTGCGACGGGATGACGACTCCAGGCGCCTGTGTCTTGAACGTGATGTAGAAATGGTGGTCGCCAGGCAATCCACCTGCGGCAACATCGCCGAGCACACGACCCACCACCGCGCGCAGTGCCTCTTGCACTACGTCATCATAGGGAATCAGGCTATCGGCATGGTCTTCGCTCATGCGCGCTTGGTGGACTGTGAACTCTGCAAAATCAAGATGCTTGTTGTTGCCATGTGCGCAAGAATGCGTATAGCGACGGCCATGCGCACAGGGACTATCAGCCGCAAGACAAACGAAACGTCGATTGATGTCGAAGTCAATCTCGACGGCACCGGCATTTATGAAGTTTCGACCGGCATCGGTTTTCTCGACCACATGCTCGAACAACTGTCGCGGCATTCGCTGATCGACCTGAAGGTCAAAGCCGTCGGCGACCTGCATATCGACCAGCATCACACCACCGAAGACACCGGCATCGCGATTGGCGAGGCCGTGCTTCAGGCGCTTGGCGATAAGCGCGGGATTACGCGGTACGGCAGCGCTTACGCGCCGATGGATGAAACGCTGACCCGGTGCGCGCTCGATATTTCGGGGCGACCATATTTTGTCTGGAAAGTCGCGCTGTCGATGCCGCGTCTGGGTGAGTGGGATACCGAGCTTATCGAGCACTGGTTCCACAGTTTTGCTACAAGCGCCGGTATCACGCTGCACGTCGAGAATCTCTACGGTTCGAACAACCATCATATTGTCGAGAGCTGCTACAAGGCTTTGGCCCGCGCGCTGCGGCAAGCGGTTGAGATTGATCCGCGTAAGGCGGACGCAATTCCGTCGACCAAGGGGACGCTCTAGGCCGTGACTCTCGCGCTGATTGATTATGGCGCGGGCAATCTGCATTCGGTGCATAATGCGTTGAAGGCGGCGGGTGCGGTGGATGTTGTTGTCACCGCTGATCCCGCGACTGTCGCCAAAGCCGACCGGATTGTCCTCCCCGGTGTCGGCGCCTTCGCGCATTGCTTCGAGGCTTTGTCCGCGATTGACGGCATGGTCGATGCAATGGAGCGCCGGGTTCGCGGCGAGGGCGTTCCGTTTTTGGGCATCTGCGTAGGGATGCAGCTTTTGGCCGATGCTGGCGTCGAGCATGGAATAACAAAAGGTCTCGGGTGGATCAGCGGCACCGTGCGTGCGATTACACCGTCGCACGACATCAAAATTCCGCATATGGGGTGGAATGATGTTGTTCCAGCCGATGACGCTCCGTTAATCGAAACGGGCGAGGCTTATTTCCTGCACGGCTATCATTTTGAAGGGGCGGACGGAGCTGAGATATTGGCCACGACGTCACATGGCGGCCCACTGGTCGCTGCCATAGGCCGAGACAATATAATCGGTGTTCAGTTTCACCCGGAAAAAGCCAAGCTTACGGCATCAATTTTCTCAAACGCTTTCTGGAGTGGCAGCCGTGATCGTATTCCCCGCAATTGATCTCAAAGGCGGCGAAGTCGTTCGGCTGGCTGAGGGCGATATGGACCGGGCGACCGTCTATGCCGACGATCCTGCGGCGCAGGCTTTGCGGTTTGCCGATCAGGGGGCGGAGTTTCTGCATGTCGTTGACTTGGACGGTGCGTTTGCGGGCCGTCCTGAAAATGCCGAGGCGGTTGAGGGGATCATCGAAAATTTCCCCGGTTACGTGCAATTGGGCGGCGGCATCCGAAATGTC
>JANPAM010000402.1:0-1501 GCA_031429915.1 Sphingomonadales bacterium
AGATCGATGTTAACCGCATGGGTCACTGGTGGGATGGTGATCATCAGCATGATGAGAAGGACGAGCATGACGTCGATCAACGGCGTCGTGTTCATTTCCATCATCGGCTGGCCATCATCCTTGCCGCCACTCATTGCCATATTAGTAACTCCTCAAAATCTTGGTCGCTTATTTCGCGTCAGCAAGAACGAACGGTGACGAGATAAATCCGACGCGGGCAAATCCAGCCATTTGCATCGAATAAATCGCACCGCCAATGCAGCGATAGGGCGTGTTGATATCACCGCGGATATGCGCCTCTGGCAACATCTCAGGCAAAATATCACCTGCTGCTGCTGCTGCCTCACCGCCAAGCGCTTCAAATTCGCGCTTCAAGTGCTTCGCTGCTCGCTCAACAAGCTCGGTCGAATCGATTGGTGTCTGGCCCCAGTAAACCCGGCACTCGCCGCCTGGATTAGCACCTTCGAAATCTTCGGCGCCTGGATCGCGACCCTGTGAATCGGTTGTGGTAATCGAAAGCAACACGTTTTCACGCTTCGCTTTGGTTGGCTCGAACGCCACTACCGGAATTTCCATTTTCACAGTCTGAATGGCGACGGGAATGGCGATAAGAAACACGATAAGGAGCACCAGCATGACGTCCACTAGTGGAGTCGTATTGATGTCAGACATTGGCGTATCAATGCCGCCGCCTCCTGAACTGACTGCCATTGGCTAATCCTCTCTAACTACATTGGGTCGGGTAACGAACGCCGACAAAATATCCGGCGGACCGGGTCGCCGATTACCGACGACCCTGACCCAGTCTTACTTCTTTACAGTCGGTGCGGCAGCGGTTGCCGTCGCAGGCCGACCAGCAGGAGCAGCAACGAGAGCTGGCTTGAGACGACCACCCGACGAGATGTAACCAAGCACATCGTTCGAAAAAGTCGAGAGGCTACGGGCAATGGACTTGTTGCGCGCTTGCAACCAGTTGTAGGCAAGCACCGCAGGCACAGCAACGAACAGACCAATTGCGGTCATGATGAGAGCTTCACCAACCGGACCGGCAATCTTGCCGATATCGGCTTGGACAGCGATACCGATTTTAATCAGCGCCGAGTAAATACCGATAACCGTGCCGAGCAAACCAACAAACGGTGCAGTCGCACCAACTGTTGCGAGGAACGGCAGACCGCTTGCCAGTTTGTTGTTGATCGATTCTTCCGAACGCGACATCGCGCCGTGCAACCAGTCATGCGCTTCAACCGGATCGGTCAACAGGCTATGCTGCTTCGATGCCGAGATGCCGTCATCGACGACTTGACGAAACGCACTGTTCTTGTCGAGCTTGGCAGCGCCTTCTTCGAGGGTATTTGCGCGCCAAAAACCAGCCTGAACTTGCTTGGCCTGGTTCATAACCTTCTGCTGTTCAAAGAGTTTGGTGAACATGATGTAAAACGAGAACACCGACATGATAACCATGACGATAAAGATTGACCATGAAATCGGGCCGCCTTCG
>JANPAM010000403.1:0-1572 GCA_031429915.1 Sphingomonadales bacterium
CTTGATCACCGGCACGGCATATTCGCCCGTCGCCGCCGGATCGCCGGGGCCGTTGGAGAGGAACAGCCCGTCGGGGGCGTGCGCCATGATTTCCTCGAAGGTCGCGGTGGCGCTGACGACGGTGACGTCGCAGCCGGTGTCGACGAGGTTGCGCAGGATGTTGTGTTTGATGCCATAGTCGATGGCGACGACCTTTTTGGTGCCCTTGGCAGGCTTCTGATAGCCCTCACCCAGCTTCCACAAACCCTGATCCCAGCCGTAGGTCTGCAACGTCGTTACATCCTTGGCGAGGTCCATGCCCTCCAACCCGGCCCAAGCCTTCGCCCGCGCCAGCATAGCAGGCACATCGAAATCGCAGCTCGCCGAATGGGCAATCACCGCATTGGGCGCGCCAGCCACGCGGATAAGCCTTGTCAAAGCACGCGTATCGACACCAGAAATGCCGATACGGCCATTAGACTTCATCCACGCGTCGAAATGCTGCGTAGACCGGAAATTCGACGGATCGGTCACATCCTGCCGCACAATCGCGCCCAGTGCGTGAGGGTTCAGCGCCTCGACGTCTTCGGGGTTGGTGCCGACATTGCCAATGTGAGGAAAGGTGAAGTTGATGATCTGCCCGGCATAAGAGGGATCGGTCATCACCTCCTGATATCCGGTCATCGCTGTGTTGAAGCACACTTCGCCCACCGCTTGGCCTTCTGCGCCAAATCCGCGGCCCCAGACAACTTCGCCGCTCGCCAATACCAATACGCCAGTCGCTCCGGTGGGCGCACGCGTAGAGGTGGGGTCGGCCATGTGGGGCGCTCCAGATAGGGGTTGCAACGATGTCGTTAAGCGACAGCCGCTAAAGGTGACAGTCGTAAGCGTCAATCTATTAAAGTCGGAAAGTTCCCGCTATCCACAGTTCTTTCGTCACCAGAAAGACTGTTCATGATTCGTGATACCATAAAGGCCGCCCAGATAACCGCGATGAAGGCTGGCGAAAAGGACCGCCTGGCCGCCGTCCGGCTTATCCTCGCCAAGATAAAGGACCGCGATATTGAGCTGCGTACCGCGTCGCAGTTGCCTGACGATGACGCGATGGTGGTCGAGGTCATGCAAAAAATGATCAAGCAACGCCGCGAGTCGATTGCGATGTTTGAACAGGGCGGGCGGACTGAACTCGCGGCGGTCGAAGCGGCTGAACTTGCGGTGATCGAGGAGTTTTTACCCGCACAGATGAGCGACGCGGAAACCAGCGCGGTGATTGAAGGCATCAAGGCTGAGTTGGGTGCGGAGAGTTTGAAGGACATGGGGCGTGTTATGGCGACCTTGAAGGAACGCCACGGGCCCCAGCTGGACATGAGCAAGGCGAGTGGCCTCGTAAAGGCTGCGCTCTCGTAAAGTGGCTCTCACCCCGCAATGGCTGGATGAATTACGCTCGCGGGTCACGCTTTCGGCGTTGATTGGGCGGACGTTTAAGGTCACCAAGGCGGGGCGCGAGTTTAAGGCCTGTTGCCCGTTCCACAACGAGAAGACGCCCAGCTTCACAATCAACGACGAAAAAGGTTTCTACCACTGCTTCGGCTG
>JANPAM010000404.1:0-7018 GCA_031429915.1 Sphingomonadales bacterium
GGTGGCAGCCGACGCCGCTCTGTTCGAACTCGCCGAGGAAGATGCCAAAGTATCGCAACTGTTTATCGACATGCTTCGTCCGCCAGTCGATGCGCTTGCAGAACGTGCCTTTACCAACCGGGCATCCGAACGCGTCGCCACCGCCGGACGGGTGATGATCGAGCAATCGGATATCCTGGTAGCAATCTGGGACGGCGTGACCCCCGGCGGGATCGGCGGTACGCGGCATACAATTTCAACCGCGGTCCATCTCGGCACACCAGTGATCTGGATCGACGCGCGGCAGCCATCGGCAGTCAGTATATTGCGCGCGCCCGAGGAGTTGTTCGTGCTTGGCAATGCGCCAAGGACGACTGCGCCCGACGAGATAGAGCAACTGTTAAGAACGACGGTCAGCCCTCCGCAAGCCGACCAGAATGAGCGTGCAATCAATTTCCACACCGAGCAGTGGCACGCGCGAAGCCACCGGCGATTTCATGCTTACCGCCGGATCGAGGCGCTGTTCGGCGGTGGTGGCTGGCGCAGACTTGTCCAGCATTATGAAACCCCCGACGCGATAGCGAGCGGCAGCGGTGCGGCGATATTAGCCGCTGCGCGCCAGCTGCCCGGCGGAGATAATGCGTTTGCCGACCAAGTGGAGACCGAGATTCTCCAGCGATTTGCCTGGGCCGATGGTTTATCGACCTATTTGTCCGATGCCTATCGCGGCGGGATGGTCACCAATTTTCTGCTCTCGGCTTTGGCAATCATCATCGGCGTTGCCTATCTGCCGCTTGCTTCGGTGGATGCCAAATGGCCCTTTGCGCTTGGCGAGTTGCTGCTTCTGGTCGCGATTCTGGCGATCACGACGATCGGGCGAAAGCGCCGCTGGCATGGCCGCTGGTTCGAAACCAGACGCGTTGCCGAATATTTCCGGCACGCACCGATCATGTTGTTACTCGGCGTGGCGCGTGCATCGGGGCGCTGGCCGCGTGGTGCCGAAACCGAATGGCCCGAACATTATGCGCGCGAAGTCTTGCGCGAGCTTGGGCTACCGTCTGTGGTTATCGGTCAGGCCTATCTGCGCAATGTGCTTGATCACTTGCTTCAAGATCATGCCGAACGCCAGCGGCTATACCATGAGACCAAAGCGCAAAAGCTGACCAAGGTGCACCATGGATTGGACAAGCTATCGGAGCGTCTTTTTACGTTGGCGGTCCTATCGGTATCGACTTATTTGTTGCTGATCGTGCTTGGCGGGATAGGCGTAATCTCAAATGATTGGGCTAACGACCTGTCGAAAACATTTACTTTTCTCGGGGTCATATTGCCCGCAATGGGCGGCGCCTTCGCCGGCATCCGCTATTTCGGCGATTTCGAGCGTTTTGCGGCGATTTCAGAGGTAACCGCTGAAAAACTGGAAGCGGTCGAAGCGCGGATTGCAATTTTGCTGACCGCACCCGAGGGCGAGCTTCGTTATTCGCAAATTGCCGATTTGGCGCACGCGATTGACGATATTGTCGTCACCGAAATTGAAAACTGGCAATCAGTGTTCGGCAGCAAGCAGATTGCTGTGCCGGTTTGACCGCCTAACCCGATGTGCTACGTCATCGGTAAATCTTGAAGGAACAGTTCATGCGCACATCGTTGTCTTTGTTGATACTGGCGGCAACCGTCGCCGCAGCAGTGCCGGTTATGGCCGACAAGAAAGACAAGCTGCAAGATGCGAGGCCACCGGTATTCGAGGCATTGGTAAACTGTCGCAGCATCACCAACGCCGCAGAACGGCTTGCCTGTTATGACGCCAAAGTTGCGGCGATGGATGAGGCCGAGAAAAATGACGAGCTGGTGCTTGCCGACAAGGAAACGATGAAGGAAGCGCGGCGTGGTTTGTTCGGTTTCTCGCTGCCGAAACTCAGGTTGTTCGGTGATGGTGAAGAGGCCGAGGGCGAAGACGAGATCGTAGCGACCATCGATTCAGCCTATCAAACCGGCGTCGGCAAATGGACGATCGTCTTGGCAGACGGCGCGCGCTGGGCGCAAATCGACGACAAGGTCATTAACAAAGAGCCAGCCAAGGGCATGGAAATTAAAATCCGCAAGGCAACGATGGGAAGCTTCTTCGCCAATGTTGCCGGGCAACGCGCGATGCGAATGAAGCGGGTGAACTGACCGGCTAGTTGCCAGGGATCAGCAGTTTCGGATCAACCCGCGCGGCATTCCATTTCATTCCCCAGTGGAGGTGGGGTCCGCTCGCTCTGCCTGTTGCACCGACACGACCGATGAGTTGTCCCTGCCTGACGATGTCGCCCTCGCGCACCAGCAATTCCGAACAATGAAGAAAAGCGCTGTTCAGACCCATGCCGTGATCGATCATCAGCAGGTGGCCTTCGAGCGTGAACTCGTCGGCCGCCGCCAGAGTTACGACGCCATCGGCGGGTGCCACAAATGGCGTTCCGGTGGCAGCGGCGATGTCCATGCCACTGTGATAGCTGCCGGGGGTTCCGTTGTAGATCCGTTGAGCGCCGAATAGTCCGGATGTTCGCCCGGCGACTGGCCTGATAAAATCTTGCCGCCAGCCGTTGCTGCTGTTGCGGAACGCTCGTGCCGCGTCGATGCGTGCCAATTCTGGTCCGCGACGGGCTTGAAACTCGGCGCTGGTAGCAGCTCCTCCGGTCGGGTTGGCCCTGACTTGTTCGATCCGCCAGTCTCCCGGTGCAACTGGCAAATACCGTTCGGTTCGCCTGCCATCCGAAAATAAAGCGACAAGGCTGGCGCTGTTTTCGGCATCCCGGTCGAAACCCATTAGGAAAAAGCCGTCGGGGGTCAGCGGTAATTCGGTTCCATTAAGCAAAACCGAACGAGCACCGCGCGGCGGTTGACCTTTAATCAACCCGCCTTGAACCGCAGTGCCCGAAAACCAGAACTCCGCTGGTCGCATATCGGGCGCGGCCTCTTGAACCGGTGGTCTTGGCAAATTTGGCACCGCTACCGGTTCGGCAGTTGCGATAACAACGGGCGGGGTGGCGGTGCAGCTGGCAATTGCGGCGACGACAAGGAGCAACAATGAACTTCGCCCTCGCACCGATTTCATCACTTTCCTAGCGCCGCTCGCGTGGAAATTTCCGCGCTGGCGTAAGGCTCTTGTTTAACAACGCTCCAGTAACGAAGTTCGTCGAGCGGGATGGCCTGACCGGTAATGGCGCACAGCACATGGTCGCCTGCGCTTAACAGGCGAAAGCCATTTGCCATATAATATACCCGCGCGGGCTGTTTCGATTTGGACATCAACATGAGCACCCTATGCCGCAATTGGCATGAACGGGCAATGACAGCGTTAGCCGCCGAATAAATTGCCCTGATTTGTGACAGTCGGCGGGTTGCGCGGTGTCGGTTTTGGTATTGGCTTGCCGCCATCGACCAGAGCGCCAACCTCGCCATCGGCAAAGCGCAAACCGACCCGTCCAGCGGCAATCGCAGCGTCGCGGTTCATAATAGTCTTTCCGCTCGAATCGGTAACTCTGGCAAATCCACGCATCAACGGTGCTTCCGGGTGCAGGCTTTCCGCCAGCCGGGTCAACGCGCTCAACCGCTGCTGGCCTTGATCGACCTGCCGAACAAGCAGTCGTGGCGACAGCATTTGTGCAGGGCCAGTCAACGCAATCTGCGCCCGATTGATCCGCTGCCCAAGCGACTGCCGGAGCCGTTCGGCCAGCTCGTCAGTACGCTGCTGGTGCGGTGCCGCCAGGTCAGTCAGTTTGGGCAACAAGCGCCGCTGCCCCTCAAGCCGTTCGCCGGCGCGGTCCAACTGGCGACGAAGCGCGCTCTCGATACGCAATGCCGTCTGGCCCACACGTTGAAGCAACTCGCTTCGCACCGGCACCGCAATTTCGGCGGCCGCAGTGGGTGTCGGTGCGCGCAAGTCGGCGGCGAAATCGCACAATGTGGTATCGGTTTCGTGCCCGACAGCGGAGATGATCGGGATGCTGCAATTGGCAACGGCGCGCACGACGGCTTCTTCGTTGAATGCCCAAAGGTCTTCGATCGAGCCGCCACCGCGCGCGACGATAATCAGGTCGGGTCGCGGCGTCGCCCCGCCCTGTGGCATATTCGAAAAGCCTTGGATTGCACCGGCAATTTGCGCCGCCGCTCCCGTGCCCTGCACCAGCACTGGCCAGACGATAACATGGCTTGGGAAGCGGTCGGCGAGGCGGTGGAGGATATCGCGGATGACTGCGCCGGTTGGCGATGTGACTACGCCGATTACTTTGGGCAGCGCCGGCATAGGCTTCTTACGCTCAGACGCAAACAGCCCCTCCGCCGCCAGCCGCGCCTTTAGCTTTTCGAACAAAAGCATCATCGCGCCTTCGCCAGCAACCTCGAGGCTCTCGACGACTATCTGGTAGTTCGACCGTCCGGCATAAGTGGTGAGCTTGCCAGTGGCGACAACCTCAAGCCCGTCCTCCGGCGCGAAGGGAAGACGTGCGGCACCGCCCTTCCACATGACCGCGTCGAGCCGTGCGTTTTCGTCTTTTAGGCTAAAGTATATATGGCCCGAAGCGGCGCGTTTATATCCCGAAATCTCACCGCGAACACGGACATGACCGAACTCGTTCTCGACCGTCCGCTTTAATGCCGAGGATAATTCCGATACGCTCATGGCTTGGACGTTGTCGCCGGGGCGCTCGTCGGCTAACAGGCGGGCGGCCTGCGGGTCGGAGAGATCGAAGGGGTCATTTTCGGACATGAATATCTTGCTCATCGGTTCGGGCGGACGCGAACATGCGCTGGCGTGGAAGCTCGCGCAGTCGCCAAACTGCGATACACTGTTTGCCGCACCCGGCAATCCCGGGATTGCCGAAGAGGCCGAACTGGTTGATCTGAATGTTGCCGATCACAATACCGTTATTACCTTTTGCGCAGCCCGGAATATCGGGCTGGTGGTGGTCGGACCCGAGGTGCCTTTGGTTGGTGGTCTGGGCAATAGTCTGCGGGAGGCTGGGGTGCCGGTTTTCGGCCCTGACAAAGACGCAGCGCAACTTGAAGGGTCCAAAGGTTTTACTAAAGACCTGTGCGCCGCTGCGAACATTCCGACGGCTGGATATAGGCGGTTTGTGTCGAAGGCAGATGCCGTCACCGGGCTTGATGCGTTTAATCCACCATATGTCATCAAGGCCGACGGGTTGGCGGCGGGGAAGGGGGTAGTTATCGCCGAAACCTATGCCGAAGCCTTGGTCGCGCTCGACGATATGTTTGGCGGTGGTTTCGGCGATGCCGGTGCGACGGTTGTGATCGAAGAATTCATGACGGGCGAAGAAGCGAGTTTCTTTGCGCTGACCGACGGAACCGATGTCGTCGCCTTCGGATCGGCGCAGGATTACAAGCGCGTTGGCGATGGTGATACCGGCCCAAACACCGGCGGCATGGGTGCATATTCGCCCGCCGTTGTGCTGACACCCGAACTCGAACTGCAGGTGATGGCCGAGATCATTCATCCAACGGTGAAAGCGTTGCGCGACGCCGGAATGCCCTATGTGGGCGTACTCTTTGCCGGATTGATGCTAACCGCCGACGGCCCAAAACTGATCGAATATAATGCCCGCTTCGGTGACCCCGAATGTCAGGTGTTGATGATGCGCTATTGCGGTGATCTTGCTGAGTTGATGCTCAAGGTAGCGACCGGAAAGCTGGGCGAGGCCGAGCCGCCTGAATTTCTGCCGGACACCGCGTTGACCGTAGTAATGGCTGCAAATGGCTATCCCGGAACGCCGCAAAAAGGCGGAGCGATCAGCTTCGAGAGTGTAAATTCTGCGAAGATCTTCCACGCTGGTACCGCCGAGAAAAACGGCAATCTTGTCGCCGTTGGTGGACGGGTGCTAAACGTCACCGCGACTGGGCGCAATGTTACCGAGGCACAGGTGGCGGCTTACGCTGCGGTTGACTCTGTCGATTTCCCGACCGGCTTTTGCCGCCGCGACATCGGCTGGCGAGAGGTGCACCGCGAAGCTGGCAAGTGACCAAGAGGTGCCTTTGCCGCCACTTATTAAAACTTTGACTGGACGTAAAACTTCACTAATCGTGCAAATGGGGACTTGGGGGAGAGAATGATGTCCAATTATATCGCGCTGATAATTATCGCAGTCCTTATTGCGGGCGCATTGTTGTGGTGGCTGGTATCGCAGAATTCCGGTTCAAAAGGTGCTCCTCCGCAAACGAAACCAGCCCCCCCGAAATCGGTAGCTGCGCCACCTGTCGCAGCGGCACCTGCACCGGCTCCTGAAAAAGTTGAAGCCAAGCAAAAAGTTGCCGCTGCACCGTCGAAGGTACAACCAAAGCCAGCGTCAAAAGCCGAGCCAACAAAGCCGAAAAAAGCACCAGTTAAAGTAGCAGACACCAAGGCTGCGGTGAAGTCTCCGACTGCCAAAGCTGCCACGCCCACGCCAGTAAAAGCCGCAAAGTCCGCTGCAGCGAAACCGGTCGTTGCCAAAGCTCCGGCACCCAAATCGGCGGTGGTTAAGGTCAAAGCCACGCCGACTGTAGCGCCAGCGAAATCAAAAGCGGCACCCGCTAAGCCAACAACGGCAGCGGCCAAGCCCAAGGCTGCGGCGAAACCCGCAACTGCTGCAAAGCCAAAGGCTGCCCCGAAGATCGTTATTCCCGACAACCTGGAATTGCTCAAGGGCGTCGGGCCGAAACTGAATACGCTTTTGAAAACGCTTGGCGTCACAAGCTTCGAGCAGGTCGCTAACTGGACTGCTGCCGACGTTGCCGACATCGATGCCAAACTCGGCACATTCGCCGGTCGCATAAGCCGCGATAACTGGATCGATCAGTCTAAATTATTGGTCGCTGGCGACGTTACGGGTTTTGAAAAAAAGTACGGATCGCTCGGCAGCGAGATTACTAAAAGCTAAATTCAAACAGCTTTCATCACTCGCTTCGGCCTGACCTGCAACTCGCCCTTGCAGTTGGGGCAGCGACCTTCAAGCGGTCCGTCGACGCAAGGGCCGCAGAAGGTGCATTCGTAGCTGCAGATGCG
>JANPAM010000405.1:0-5548 GCA_031429915.1 Sphingomonadales bacterium
GTCGGCAACTTCACCTGGATATCCGAGAATAATCATCAAGGCCGCGGCGAAGCCCAACCGGAGGCACTTTGACGATGTTTCAGCCTCGGTTAGACGCATCACCAGGATGAGTTCGATGAGAAGCAACGGTACCGTCAGCAACCAGTCGACGTAGCGGTACGCGTCGTTAAACGCGAAGCCAGTCATCGACAGGACGCTGTCTTTTACTTCGTAGGCACCGGCCCAGCTTTCGAAAATGCGCCAGTAATGATAGGCCGCAATCGCGCATACAAGCCCTGATACTGTCAGGGCTGTCCTATAGGCTGGTGCAACCTGAGACCGGCCGAACCATAAAAACAACGTTGCGGCCGCCATTGTCGCAAACGTAAAAGAAAAGGCATTGTAGACAAAAGAATATTGTCCAACTGTTAAAGAATCCATGATGTTCATTCCCCAAATCTGGCGCGCATATATTGTTACTGCGCTTTATTTCGCACCCCAAGGTGGCTGGCATTGTGCAAAGGAACGCCACGATTTGACGTCGATCTTGCAGCGCGACTTATGCAAGAGGGGAGGAAGAGGAACTATACCGGATTAACGCCATACAGCGTTTGGACGGTAGATTGTTCAATTAACGCGCGTTTGGTTCACGCTACAGATTGGCCTCGACGGCAATCCTGACGGCATCAGCAGCGTTGGATGTCCCAAGTTTTTTGAACATCAACATCCGGTGCATTTGGACCGTTTTTTCACTCAGTGTCAAAGTGTATGCGATTTGCTTTGTTCGCAAACCATGCGCCATCCAGTGCAGGATCTCACGCTGTCTCGGTGAAAGGCGTTCAACCAATTCAGCGGACTGTCGGTAACGCGTAAGCGGAATGCTGTCTTCTTCTTCATCGAGCTCGATCTGAGACCCGATAAAATATTCGAGTTCGCCGTCATTATCAAACACCGGTGCAACCAGCACAGCATTACGAAAAGGCGTGCCATCGCGTTTATAATTGAGAATTTCGACAAGTACCGGCTTGCGCCGCTCGATTCCGCGCTTGATCTTGTCAGTCAACCAACGTTCGGTGTCCGGCCCAGCCAAAAACTTGCAATTTCGCCCGAGGATTTCTTTTTCGTCATAGCCCGTCAGCTCACAAAATGCGGCGTTAACGGCAACAATAGGATTGTCGGGCAGCTTCGGATCACTGATCACTGCCGCAATGGGGCTGTGCTGGATCGAATTCAGTACCGGGTGTTTAGCTGCGCGCTTTAGCTGCTCCATTTCAATCTCAATCCCCTGTATGAAGCTGGATTAAATAGCGACCGATTGCAAGCTGTTCCTTCCAAGTTTTGACCCTCACTCCGCGCCAACCCGTTCCACATTAGCACCAACCAACTGCAACTTCTCCTCCAACCGCTCATAGCCGCGGTCGAGGTGATAGAGGCGGCTCACATGCGTTTCACCATCCGCCACCAGCCCTGCGATCACTAAGCTCATCGAAGCGCGGAGGTCGGTCGCCATCACTGGCGCTCCGGTCATTTTCTTGACCCCGTGGACGATTGCCGTCCGTCCTTTTGTCTCGATATGTGCGCCCATTCGATTCAGTTCGGGGACGTGCATGTAGCGGTTTTCGAAGATCGTTTCGGTCAGCACGCTCGCGCCGTCGGCCATGCACAGCATCGCCATGAACTGCGCCTGCATGTCAGTGGCAAAGCCAGGATAAGGCGCGGTCGAGATTGTCAGCGGCTTGAGCTTGCCGTCCGATGCCACTCGAATGCCGTTTTTGGTTTCCTCGACCGTAACGCCCGCTTCACGCAAGGCGTTGACCGTTGCGTCCATCTCGTTCGCCTTCGCGCCAACGAGTTCGACATCGCCACCGGTGATTGCCGCCGCACAGGCATAGCTGCCCGCTTCGATCCGGTCGCTCATTACGGCGTAGGTCGCGCCGTGAAGCCGGTCCTTGCCATGAATGATAAGGTCGGACGTGCCGACCCCTTCGATCTCCGCACCCATATCGACCAGCAGGTTGCACAGATCGACAATCTCCGGCTCGCGAGCGGCGTTGTGCAGGACGCAGGTGCCTTTGGCGAGGCTGGCGGCCATCAGCGCATTTTCGGTCGCGCCGACCGAGACGACTGGGAAAGTATAGCTGCCGCCGGGGATGCCTTTCGGCGCGCTGGCCTTCACATAGCCCGCCGCGACTTCGATTTCAGCCCCGAATGCTTCCAGCGCTTTCAAGTGCAAGTCGATTGGCCGGTTGCCGATTGCGCAACCGCCGGGCAGTGACACAGTCGCTTCGCCCGCACGCGCCAGCATCGGCCCGAGCACAAGGATCGAAGCGCGCATCTTGCGGACGAGTTCATACGGCGCAACCGTCGTGGTCAGGCGAGTGGCCTGCAACGTCATTACCCGGCCGAAATCCTCAGGACGCGATCCGGCGATGGCGGTTGAAATGCCAAACTGATTGAGCAGATGCTGAAAGCCGTCGATGTCGGCGAGCCGTGGCAGATTGCGCAACGTCAGCGGCTCATCGGTTAGGAGAGCGCATGGCAGCAGCGTCAACGCGCTATTCTTTGCCCCCGATATCGGAATTTTGCCAGTCAGGCGGTTGCCGCCGCGTACGATTATCTTATCCATCGCTGATGTTTAGCGAAAATCACTTTTCAAGCAAGCGCGTCCGCAACTTGGCCCAGGCGTTCCTTGCCCCAGAACATTTCGTCGCCGACAAAGAAAGTTGGAACTCCGAAAGCACCGCGTGCCGCTGCCTTCTCGGTATTGGCAGCCAGCTCGGCCTTAATCTCCGGATCATCGGCTTTGGCAAGCAACGCGGCACTGTCTAGCCCGGCCTTGTCGAGTACATCTTTGACTACTGCCGCATTACCGGTGTTAGCGCCGTCTTCCCACATGGCGGTCATGATTGTGTCGACATAGGGCATGAAGCAGCCAAGATGCTGCGCCGCCACCGCGCCGCGCATGAGTTGAAGCGAATTGATCGGGAAATGCGGATTCATTTTAAAGGGCAGCCGGTGCGCGGTCACGAAGCGATCGAATTCAAGCATTTCGTAATCGCGCTTCGCTGGTGTTACGGCATAGCGGATCAGCGGAGCCTGATTGTTGGTAGCCTTGAACAGGCCGCCGAGCAGGATCGGAACATAGACTGCCTCAGTGCCGGTTCGAGCGCAGATTTCCGGGAGAACCTTGTGTGCGAGATAGCTGTTTGGGCCACCGAAATCGAAAAGGAATTCAAAACTTTTAGCCATCAAAATATCTCCGGCCTTTTTATTAGCTGCGACATCAAAATGTCTCTGCCCAGGGACGCAAATCCATCTCGTGAGTCCAGGCGCTGCGATGCTGCTTGTGCAGGGCGACGTAGGCTGCCGCAATCGCGTCAGGAGACAACACCTTGTCGCTGGCCTTCGCCTCTTCAAAGTCGGGGCGCAGGCTGCGGATAAATTCGGTGTCGATGCCACCGTCGATAACGACATGAGCAACGTGAATGTTATGCGGCCCCAGCTCGCGTGCCATCGATTGGGCGAGCATCCGGAGCGATGCCTTTGCGCCGGAAAACGCCGAAAAGCCTTTGCCACCCCGTATCGATGCAGTCGCGCCAGTAAAGATAATCGTCCCCGATTGCCGCTCGACCATTCGTTTGGCGACCTCGCGGCCCATCAGGAACCCGGCAAACGCCGCCATTTCCCAGACCTTGCGATATACCTGCGCTGTTGTTTCAAGCACCGAAAAATTCACATTCGCGCCGATGTTGAACACCGCGACCTCGATTGGCCCGACATCGCGCTCGATGGCGTCGACCATCGCGATGACCTCGTCTTCGACGCGTGCATCGCCGGGATAGGCTTTTGCCTCATGCCCCACGTCGCGGATCGCCTGTGCCAGCGCCTCCAACTGCTCGACATTGCGCATACGGCGGTTGACACAAGCAACCAACCCTTCACGCGCAAAAGCCTTGGCGATCGCGCCACCGGTCGCATCGCCTGCCCCTACAATCAGGGCAGCTTTGTCGCTCAAGCCTTTTCCAACGTGCATTGAAGCGGATGCTGATTCTTCGATGCAAAGTCCATCACTTGGGTCACTTTGGTCTCGGCGACTTCATACGTGAAGATGCCACACACGCCGACGCCTTTTTGGTGGACATGCAGCATCACGCGGGTCGCTTGATCGGTGTCCATCTGGAAAAACGCCTTCAGCACATGGACGACGAATTCCATTGGCGTGTAATCGTCATTGAGCAGCAGAACTTTGTAGAGGCTGGGCTTCTGCGTCTTTGGGCGCGTGCGCGTGGCGAGGCCGACGCCCGGGCGTCCCCCGCCTCCGCCACCTTTGTCGTCGTCTTCATCAATCATGGAAATCTGCATTACGCTAAAATAGGACAGGGTAGGGGGTAACCGCAAGCCCTGTTAGCGGGCAATCGTCGCACAACAAAAAGAAACCGCCCTTTCCGCAAGGGAAAGGACGGTTTCATAATTCATGCGCCGGTTCGCTCGAGACTTCCCACCGCCTTTAGAGGAGGAGAGAGAGGGCGGCGGGTGCTCAGAAACGCAGCGGCACAATCTTCATGAAAGCTTATGCAGCTTTCTTGAAATAGTCGGTCGTAACCGCGATGCGGTTCGAAATCGGCTGGAACATGTCGCTAACCAGCTTGACCATTGCTTCGGTGTTCTTCGAAGCCTGAGCGACGGCAACGTCAAAGCTCTTGCGAGCATAATCGCCTTGCAGCTTTACGAAATCGGTTGGCGACTTAACGGCAACGATTTCCTTAACAGCAACCTGCATTTCAGCGAAATTCGACTTGGCGAATTCGACATTGGTCTTGCCCATGTCCTGTGCGCCTTTAGCAGCAATCTTGCCGGCTTCGATCATCGCTTCGATGTTGGCTTTGTTGAATTCAACCGCGTCAGCAGCCATTTTCTTGCCTTTTTCAGCAGCTTCGGTTGCTTTTACGCGGACGTCAGCGAGATACTCATTAGCTTTTTCAGCAGTCGCTTTAACAGTGTCAGTCATTTTAATAACTCCTTCGGAAATTGGGGTGGGATCAACGGAAACGATCTTCGTGACCAATGTCTCTACCTTTTCGGCGATGACAGGGGCGGTCTTTTCAACGACGGGTTGCTTTACCGCTACGGCTACTTGCGCAGGCTTTTCAGCCTCTACCTTCGCCGCAACAGGAGCGGCTTTGGCAGGCGCAGCTTTCGGTGCCGCAGGTTTTGCGGTTTTCGTCGTTGCAGTATCAGTCGCTTTGCTAGCCATATCGAGCACCATTTCTGTTGTGTTGCACTGCACAATAATGATTCGGGCAGGCGATGTCAACGAAAAATGTTGCACTGCACAATAAATGTCACAAGCGGCTAAAGTTTGACCGGGGACAGTCCCCGAAGGAACAGGCCCCGGTCACGTTAAGCGCGATAGTTAATCAGCTAAAGTCAGCTTCTCAAAACGCTCATAATGATGATCGGCTGAACCAAACTGATTTTCGATCATCGTGGCGCGCTTGAAATAATGGCCGATCGCGAGTTCCTGAGTGATCCCGATGCCGCCATGTGTCTGAATGGCATTCTGGCCAAC
>JANPAM010000406.1:0-2346 GCA_031429915.1 Sphingomonadales bacterium
CGCCGCGCCTTTCCATATGTGGACGCCAGACGTGTACGAAGGCGCGCCGACACCGGTTAGCGCGTTCTTCGCCAGCGCACCCAAAGTCGCCGCATCTGCGCTGACCATTCGAGTGGCAATCGAAGCATTTGGCAGCCAGCAGGTCGTATGGCAGCAGATCATCATTGCGATTGCCCTTATGTCGATCATCATCGGCGCGGTCGGTGCTATCGGGCAGCAAAACCTTAAACGCTTGCTCGCCTACAGTTCGATTAACAATATCGGCTTTCTGCTAATCGGTTTGGCGGCAGGCACAGAGGCTGGCGTCGCCGCGATGCTCGTCTATCTTGCTATCTATGTCGCAATGACACTCGGCAGTTTCATTTGCATCATGCAACTCCACGGCCAAGATGGCGTGTTGAAGGAAGGCTTGGCTGACATCGCGGGCCTCTCAAAAACCCGTCCGGCGCTCGCCGCCTGTTTGGCAATCTTCATGTTCAGCCTCGCCGGTATCCCACCGCTGTTCGGTTTCTGGGGCAAGCTGGTCGTGTTTAACGCCGCCGTTGCCGCTGACTTTTACCGCTCGCTGTCATCGGTATCGCGGCATCGGTTATCGGTGCGTTCTACTATCTGAAAATCGTCAAGCTGATGTATTTTGACGAGCCCGCGGAAAATATTGTCGATAGCGACAGCAGTACGCTTTCCTGGACCGGTGGTGCTCTCGCGGCAGCGATGTCTCCGCTTGGCTATTTTGCAATTCCGGTACTTGCGGCTGTTACTGCCCAAGCCGCAAAGGCCCTCTTCTGACGGCGGCTTTTGAAGTAGTTGCGCTGACCGGCTCAACCAATGCTGACCTGCTACAGCGCGTCCCGTTGGGCGCTCCTGAAGGATTGTGGCTGCGGGCCGATGCGCAGGATGGCGGTCGAGGGCGAATGGGCCGTGTGTGGGAAAGTCCATCCGGCAACCTGTTTGCGAGTACAATCGTTCGGCTCCGTCCGCTTGACCCGCCAGCCCCGTCACTAGCTTTCATCATCGCGCTAGCCGTCATCGATACCATCAAACAAATTGCTCCGCAGGTCGCGGTCATCATTAAATGGCCCAACGACATCCTTTCGGCAGATGGCCCCAAGCTGTGCGGTATGTTGCTCGAACGGTCGGGCGATGCGGTGGTTATCGGGGTAGGACTGAATCTGGTCCAGCATCCCGAAGGATTGGACCGCCCGGTGAATGATCTCACGGCACTGGGTGCGAATTGCCCGCACCCACAAGCGGTCGTCGAGATATTGGCAAGTGCATTCGATATTTGGCTAACTCGCTGGCGTGACATGGGGCTTCCCGCAATTTTAAAAGCTTGGCAGGCAAGCGCTCATCCTACGGGTACCGCACTTTCGGCGAATCTGCCCTCGGGCGAGGTTTTCGAAGGCTTGTATAGCGGCCTGTCCGACGACGGCGCGTTGCAGCTACGCTTGGCGGACGGGACAAATCGTGCCATTCATGCCGCCGATGTGTTTCTTATTTAGGCAAGGCTATGCTGCTCGCAATTGATACCGGCAACACTAATGCCAAGTTTGCACTCGTCGATGATGGCGGCGAAATCGTCCAACGCTGGCGGATTGCAACCGACGCACGGCGGACGGCTGATGAATATGCAGTTTGGCTAGACCAGCTTATCCGGATGGCGGGGCATACACGTGACGACATCGAAGTCGTCATTATCGCAACCGTGGTGCCACGCGCGCTCCATAACTTGCAGCTGCTCGCCTCGCGTTATTTCAGTTGCGAAGCGCTGGTCGCCGGTCGCGGAAGCGTCGAATGGGGCATTCAGTTGAAGGTCGACGAACCGCGATCGGTTGGCGCAGACCGAGCGGTCAATGCGATTGCCGCGCAAGCAATGACAGAAGGCGATAAGATCGTCATAAGCTTCGGCACCGCCACCACCTTCGACTATATTGGTCCCGACGGTTCGTATCGCGGCGGCAGCATCGCACCGGGTGTGAACCTGTCGCTCGATGCGCTCTATGCCGCCGCCGCCATGCTTCCGCGCATTGCAATCGAACCGCCACCAAACGAAAGCGTCATCGGCACGACAACGGTTGGACAAATGCAGATTGGCATCTATTGGGGCTATGTGGCGATGATCGAGGGGATGATCGCACGGATGAAGGCTGAAATTGGCAAGCCTGTAACGGTCATTGCGACCGGCGGTCTTGCCATCCTGTTTCAGCAACATGGCCATTTATTTGACCGGGTAGAACCGGATTTAACGCTGCGGGGGCTGGCGTTATTGTACAGGAATCGAGAACAGAACTAATGACTACCCCGAAGAATGAGTTACTTTTCCTCGCACTTGGCGGGTCGGACGAAATC
>JANPAM010000407.1:0-2524 GCA_031429915.1 Sphingomonadales bacterium
GTCAATCTTGTCTTTGAGAGCAAGACATATCAAAACGCATTTCGTTATGACCTTCTTGTTGAAAGCTTATTGCTCATTGAACTAAAATCACTCGAAGTCATGGGACCAGTCCATATTAAACAAGTGCAGACCTATATTCGCCTCATGAATCTACCTATCGGCCTGTTGTTGAATTTCGGTTGCGAAACGCTGAAACAGGGCATCCGCAAAATCTACAATAAACAATGGAACCCTTGACCGTCCATTCGTCATCATCGTCTGTCCGTTTTTACATGATATTAAAGCTTGATCGCCATGCCTGAAATCCACCTCCACGAAAGTTGGAAAGCGCCGCTGCTGCCTGAGTTCACTGCGGACTATATGGCCGCACTCAGGGCATTTCTGACGTCCGAGAAGGCGGCAGGCAAAACTATTTATCCCAAAGGCAGCGAGTGGTTTCGCGCCCTCGACCTGACGCCGCTCGACAAGGTTCGGGTCGTTATTCTCGGTCAGGACCCGTATCACGGTCCCGGTCAGGCACACGGTTTGTGCTTCAGTGTCAAGCCCGGCGTCCGACCGCCGCCAAGCCTGAACAACATCTACAAAGAGCTGGAAAGTGACATTGGTCTGCCTCGCCCGCGCCACGGCTTCCTTGAACATTGGGCTGAACAAGGTGTGCTTTTGCTCAACAGCGTCCTGACCGTAGAGGCCGCCAAAGCCGCTTCGCATCAGGGCAAAGGATGGGAACGATTTACCGACGCCGTTGTCCGCCTCATTAACGACCAGCCAGACCCGGTTGTCTTCCTTTTGTGGGGTGCCTACGCACAAAAAAAGGCGGGGTTTGTCGATGGTACACGCCACCTCGTGCTGAAGGCCGCTCACCCATCGCCGCTGTCGGCACATAATGGTTTTTTGGGATGTAAACATTTTTCGCAATGTAACGCGTTTCTCGAATCCCGTGGTATGCCGCCGATAGACTGGAGCCTGCCCGATGCGGTTTAGCTGGCTCCGTCAGGCGACCCGGGAGCCTCTCGTTCATTTCATGATTGTGGGTGCGGCATTGTTTGCCTTTAGCGGGTTTTCGAGTGATGTTGACCCCGCAGACCGCCGAATTACGCTTGATGAGGCCCAGATCGGTCGGCTTGCCGACACGTGGCAACAAACCTGGCGTCGTCCCCCCAGCCCCATTGAATTGGACGGTTTGATCCGTGAATACGTCAAAGATGAAATCTATTCCCGGGAAGCACTTCGGTTAGGTCTTGAAAACGACGATCCAATAATCAGACGTCGCTTGCGGACCAAAATGGAGTTCCTTGCCACCGCCGAGGTCGAAAGCTCGGTTCCGTCCGATGCCGGATTGAAGCTATATTATTCCGCTAACAAGGCCCGCTATTCGGGCGGACCTGTTTATAGCTTCGACCAGCGATATTATGGCGAAGATGAGTTGAACGCTCGCGCTGCCGTTGTCGCCTTAAACGCGGGTAAGTCCCCACCGGTGCTGTTGATCCCGCTACCCGCCGCGATGGAAAAGGCGTCGACTACAAACATCGGTCGCGAGTTTGGCGACGGGTTTGCTGCGATACTGGGATCGCTTCCCGCCAATCGATGGTCTGGCCCCGTTCGCTCGGGTTACGGCTGGCATGCTGTCAGGGTTCGCAGCGTCCAAGTGGGAACGACCCGGCCACTCGCTGAAATCGTCCAAATAGTTACAAACGACTGGCGCGCTGAAACCAAGACGAAACGCGAAGCGGCGGCGTACCAAACGCTGCTTGATGGTTATGATATCAGGATCGCGAAGCCGTAATGCTTCGCGCGTTGCTGCTTTTGTTACTCTGCGCTTTTGGAGCGACATCCGCCAGCGCAGACGACATGCGTCCCGGCTATCTGGAAGTGCGCGAAATCGCTCCGCTTCACTACACTGTAAATTGGAAGGCACCTGCGAAGGTAGGCAAGGTAGTCCCTATGTTCCCAACGGATTGCATCGCCACGGGGGCCGTACGGCGCAGCTTTGATGCCGCGGCTCTACTCTCACGCTGGGAGATTGCCTGCAGCCGCAGTCTGGCCGGTCGTGAGGTTGTCCTAGATGGCCTCGACAGCACACCCGGCGACGCATTGCTTCGCTATCAATCGCTTGGCGGGGAGGTGCAGGCCGCTCGCCTCACGCCCGCTAACCCAACCGCGACCTTTGCTGTTAGAGCAGAACAGACCCAAGTCGCCCGCTCCTATTTTGTCACTGGCGTCGAACATATCCTGACGGGCTATGACCATTTGCTATTCGTACTGAGCTTGGTGCTTTTGCTCAACGGCGCATGGCGAGTGGCGGGAACGATCACTGCGTTCACCATCGCGCATTCAATCACATTGATTGCGACGACACTCGAATGGATTAGCGTTCCGCGCGCACCCGTTGAGGCAGTCATTGCTCTGTCCATTGTGTTTCTGGCAGTCGAGATCGTAAAGCGCGACCCCGATAGACCCCGCCTGTCGGAGCGTATTCCCTGGGTGGTGGCCTTCTTGTTCGGGTTGCTTCACGGCTTCGGTTTCG
>JANPAM010000408.1:0-37367 GCA_031429915.1 Sphingomonadales bacterium
TTTGCAGATCGACCAGATGCGCGAGCACCGAGCGTCCAGCTGCCCCCGTCAGGCGCGGGTCGAGGCCTTTATACATCGTGGCGACCATGTCGGGAATGTGCCCTTCGCCCGCCTCGAGCAGCTTCAATATCTGTCGTTCGCGCTGGCGTCTGTGGCCAATCATGCCGCGCACCAACTGGCGCGGTTTTTCGACGGCGGGGCCGTGTGCCGGGTAATAGATGCGGTCGTCGCGGTCGTAGAGTTTCTGCAAAGACGCCATATAGGCGCTCATGTCGCCGTCGGGCGGGCTGACGACGCTGGTTGACCATTTCATCACATGGTCGCCGGTGAATAAGGCGTTGGTTTCAACGAGCGAGTAGCATAGGTGGTTGCTGGTGTGACCGGGGGTGGCGACGGCTTCTATGGTCCAGCCATCGCCGGAGATTTGCTCGCCGTCGGTTAAAATGCGGTCGGGCGCGTAATCGGGGTCGAAAGCGCTATCGGCGCGTGGGCCGTCATTGCGCAAGACCAATGGCGCGCAGCCAATGATCGGACCACCGGTCGCGACCTTAAGCGGGGCAGCCGCTGGCGAGTGGTCGCGGTGAGTGTGAGTGCACATAATGGCGGTGACTTTTGCACCGCCAATCGCGCGCAAGATCGCCTCGACGTGGCCCTCTCCATTGATGTCACCGGGGTCGCCGATGCTCTGGCCACTCCCAGTCGGACCGGGGTCGATGACCGCGACATCGCTGCCGTTGCCGACCAGCCAAGTCTGCGTGCCGGTGTAGGTATAAGGCGACGGATTGGGGGCAAGCACGCGGCGCACCAGCGGCTCAAGTTGCTCGGTTTCGCCTGCGTGGATAGTGTCGGGCCAGTCGCTCATCGTTTCGATATGGCGCATTGGAGCAGAAAGAAAAAGGGGCGGCGGACCAAACACTTTGGCAAGCCGCCCCAAGTCGAACGAAACGTAGCTGGGGAGCCGAATGTTTCGAACGCGTCAGCTCGCTTTGTCAGCCTCAGCCTCCAGTTTGCGAATCTGTTCTTCAAGCTTTTCGATCACGTCTTTGCGGACGCCTTCTGGCATGTCCTTCTCGGAAGCGATTTCGGTGCGTGCTTCGCGAAGGCCTTGCAATGCCTCGCGGCTTGCAAGTCTTGCCTGGCCCTTGCCGCACATCACGATTTTGATGCGCGATTTGTTTGTGCCGTCAAAGCCTTCAACGTTAGTCGTAACCGGTTGGCCTTCGCGGCAGTTCTTGGTGATTTCCCTAATGTCGATTTCCGGGACATAATTCGCGGCCATTGCAACCGCGTGGACCCGCATGGCTTCAGCATGGCCGCGCCTTGCCTCTGCATCTCCCCTCGCTGCTTCGGCCTCGCCCCGCGCTGCCTCTGCTTCGCCGCGTGCTTCGTCGGCCAAGACCATAGCGTCATCCGCTTTTTCACTCGATCTTTGAGCGTTGTCGATCATCTTTTCGACTTCGTCCTGAGACAGCTTCTTCTCGGTGTGGAAGATGAACGTTTTGCCGTCTCGTTCGATGCGGGTAATCTCTTTGCCACCGCCTTCATGGCCAATGACATCGACAGTTTTGCCGTCCTTGTTTATCTTGATGATCTTGATTTTTTTGACAATCTTTGGTTTTGCGTCAGCAGGGACTGCAATGGGTTCATCGTGCGCGCCTGCCGCTGGGACAATCGTCGCGGTCAGCGGCAGGATGACGGCAGCAGCCGCCAATATGCCCAGCTTGCCAAACGCCCGGCGTTGCTTGCTTGCGTCCTTCATCGTCAGTCTCCTTAGTCTTTCAATTATCGTTTTTGGGGAATTCAAAGCGGTGGCGAAGGTCGGCACGCCGTCAAAGGCGGTGCGGGCCAAGGCCCGTCCGTAGATCACACGGTCCTCGGCGCATTTGCCGGCCAGCACGCGCGCGTCGCAAGCCGCTTCCTGATCGAAACGGAACGCGCTCCAGCTTGCCCATGCCAGCGGGTTGAACCACATCAGGCACAGCACAATGAACGCGGCGAGATTGGCGAACAGGTCACCCGATTTGTGATGCGCCATTTTATGCGCAATCGCGAGCTCGCGCTCGGCGGGCGAATAGGCTTTGGTGAAGTTGAACGGCACCGCGATGTAACGCTTGAACAGGCCGAAAGCGAGCGGACCTGCCACCTGATCGGACGCAACAACCCTTACGCCGTCGATGACCGTGATTTCCGTCGCGTCGGATAGCAGATCGTCGCGCATCGAGGCGTAACGGATCATCTGCACCATGAAGAACAAAACCGCGCCGCCAAGCCAGATCGTAATGGCGAGTGCAGTAAAGTCGATGCTTGGGGAGGCGGCCACCGCGGTGCTGGCTGGCTCAGCGGTGGTGATGCCTGCAAGGATAGATTCGCGAACGGTGTCGCTCATCGCTTGCGAACCTTCACCCACGGGCGCGGCTTCGCCGGTCAAGCTGGGCATCAGCAGCCGTGCCGCCGGAATCAGCCACAAGGCATAAGCAACGCCCGCGCCGAACACCCCGGCCACCGGACGGCGGAGCAGAAGTATCGTCGCCATCAGCGCGCTGGTGACCAGAAGGCTATCGAACAACCACGCGCTCATGATTTCATCTCCCTCAGCAATTTTTCAATTTCGGCAATGTCGGCATCGCTAAACTTTTCCTGTTCTGCGAGGTGGGCAACCAGCGGCATGAACTTACCGCCGAACAACCGGTCGACCAGCCGCTTGGATTCTCCCGCAACATATTGTTCGCGTTTGACCAGCGGCGAATAAAGGAACCGCCGCCCGTCAGCGCGGTGCTCGACAGCTGCCTTCGACAGCAGCCGCGACAGCAATGTCTTGACCGTGGGCAGGGTCCAGTCACGATCGGCAGGAAGTCGCGCGGCAACATCGGTCGCGGTCAGCGGCGCCTGCTCCCATAAAATTTCGAGGATCGCCAATTCGGCGTCGCTGATGCGTTCTTGCACTTTTTCCTGCATTTCGACTCTCCGACTACATACGTAATCGTTTCGATTACAGATGTAAACGTCATTCATCAGTCCGAGGTTGCATCTTGTCGAAGATTTTTACAGGGCAGAACCAGGTTAACACGATGGTAACCATCTAAGCCTATGAAATGATCAGCTCTGCATAAACTGGCACAGCGAGTGCATATTGTTTGTTGTTCAACACCCACGAATTAAGGACGGGTGGTTTGCTACTGGTCTCGCACTGCCCGTCCTCGCTTTCTTCCTACATTCGAACATAAAAAGGGCCGGAACCCGATGTGGATTCCAGCCCCTTCGTGCGACCCTTAAGGGCTTATTAGTTCCCGCCGAAGTTAACCTTGGCATTAATGCCGAAATACCGGTCGGCCTCGCGCGGGATAATGTAACGGTAGCTTGAACTACCTGGCGCACCAGCCGACAATGGTCCGCCGTCAACGATGGAGGCAGCAAAGCTGGTGTCCAAAACGTTCTTAGCCAGGAACGAGATCCGGAACCGATCATCGGCACCAACCAGCGCAACCGACAGATCGAGCAACCCGTAAGCTTTAATTGTGCCGTTGCCACGGATCAGCGGGCTGGCCACCAGCAGCGACAACTGCTTCGTCTGGTACGATCCTTGCGCGCCCAGTTCGATGTCAGCGAATCCGCCAGTGCGAATGGTGTAAGTGCCGCCAAGCGAACTCTTCCACTTGGGCGAGAATGGCAACACCGTTCCAGATGGGATCTGGTCGGTCAGCGGAGCGCCCGGTGGCAGCTTGAACTTGTCGACCTTGGCATCGGTATAGGCGACACCGCCCGATAGCGTGAAGTCGTCGGATGGACGGTAGAGCAGATCGGCCTCAAATCCACGCGTCGACACTGTGCCTGCATTGCTAAAACGGGTGACGCGCTGACCCAGCACAAAATCCGGGTTATTTGCCTGGAAATTCTTGTACTTGGCGTAATAGCCTGCAACATTCAGCGTCAGCTGGCCGTCGAGCATGCTGGTCTTCAAACCCGCTTCGTAGCTATCGCCGGTTTCATCGGCGAGCGGTGGGGTGCCGTTTGCATTGAGGTTGAAGAAGATATTCAGACCCGGCCCTTTATAGCCGCGCGAGTAGCTGGCGTAAGCCATGACATCTTCGGAGAAGTCATATTGCAGACCAGCCTTGCCCGAGATGTTGTTGTTCGTCGTTTTCTGACGAAACGGCCGACCGTTCGATAGAAGCACCGCTGCGGTCTGCGCGGCGGCAGGCGTCGCGCCGAGGCCAAGCTGGCGGATATACTCATTATATACGCCCTGATCGAACACCGCATTTGAAGCGCCCGGAACAGGGGTGGTGCGCATATGGAACCCGTTTAACTGGTCATGTGTGTAGCGAAGCCCGGCAATCGCGCGAAAGTTATCGCTGAAATTAAACGTCGCCTGACCAAACGCTGCCATGTTTTTGAAGGTTGTGCCGAAATTGGCGATGCTAATGGGGAACGTCAGTGTCGAAGCACCAGTTGCGGTCGAACAGGGCGTCAAAACTCCCTGCACCGGCAGCGTTGAGGCGGAGCAGGCAATGTTCGAACGCGTAAACGTACGTTCCTGCTTGGCATTATAATAATAGAGCCCGGCAACATATTCCAGGAATTGACCCGCAGGCGACGTCAGACGCAGTTCCTGCGTAAACGTGTTGCCGGTCTGCGGTCCGAAATCGTGGCTCTGCGCAATGCCAACATAGGGCGTGGACAGAAAGTCGCCGTCGCGCACTTCGTTGCTGTCATATTCGCGGTAGGCTGTGATCGATGTCACTGTTGGTCCGTCATCGGATTCGATGTCGGCCTGGAACGAAACCCCCCATGCCTTTTCAAGCGATTGGGTGAGCAAATTCTGACGGACGCGGCGAGTTTTATCACCCAAAAGTGGCGGCAACGCCGTGGCGGCGCGAGCGCTGAAAGTGGCAAACGTCGAATTATCGGCATTGCGCGCTGGCGACCCGATAACCTCTGCGCAGCAATCGTCGTTCGATTTACGCCAGTCGCCGATCAGCGTCAGTGTGACACTATCATTGGGCTTTGCCTCGACGATACCGCGAAAACCGTAACGCTCGTAGCCATTTACCCGACGGCCCAGGGTTTCGTTGATGATGTTGCCATCCCATTTCGAATAGAAACCGGTGAAACGCGAACCAATTTTTTCAGACAATGGCGCATCAATACCCCCCCGAACACGGTATTCCTGTCCGTTTCCGAAGAAGAAGCCGCCTTCTACAGAACCGCCAAAGCTGTTGCCGGGACGGCGGCTGACGATGTTGATGACGCCAGCACTGGCATTTTTGCCGAACAAAGTGCCCTGCGGCCCGCGAAGGACTTCGATCCGCTCGATATCGACAAGGTCACTGAACGCTTCGCCCGAACGCGCAAGAACAACGCCGTCAAGCACTGTTCCGACCGAAGGCTCACCGCCGATGGAGAATGTGGTGGTGCCTACGCCGCGCAGATAAAGCGACTGGTTAAGCGCGCTACCCGATTTACGGAAGTTGAGGCTGGGCACGAGATACTGCGCATTTTCGATATTGATGCCACCTTGCGCTTCTAAAGCCGCACCCGAAATGACCGACACAGCAACGGGAACATCCTGAATATTCTGTTCGCGCTTTTGCGCGGTGACGATGATTTCGTTGTTCGAGGAATCGTCCTCGCTGGCTTCCTGCGCGAATGCGGGAACCGACAGCCCAAACACCATCGCGCTACCGCCGAGCAACGCTGCGCGGAAAAATTTCGAGCTGCTTTTTGTTGAAACTTGCATCTTGTGCCTCCCACTTGAATCCGGCCGCCTTGTGTCGGCTTTGGCTTTCTCTATCCAAAGTGACTTGATATGTCTAGCGGTGTCATATAGCAATTGATTTTGCTGAAAGACTGTGGCGCAGATGCCATAGTGCAGTGATTTTGTCGGAGAGCATGAGGGTGACCGCAAGGTTCGAAGCAAAGGAGGACGGGTTCGACCTGATGCTGGGCGGCCGGGTGATTCTGCGCCACCGCGTCGATTCGCCAGCCTTCCGGATTGCGAAGGGTAATCCGACGGTGACGATGGTGCGCGGCAATTTCCGTATGGAGGATGCGCCGACCGATGAGCGGGTATTGCGGTATGCCTTTAAATGGGCCGATTCAAGCAATGGCAATGTCGAAGTGTTTTTGTCCGACACACCGTCCGGCGTCCCTCTTTTAAAAGTTCTCGTCGGCGGCAATGGTCGTTCGTTGAATGTGGACCGGTGCCCACATAGCGATGATTACGACCGTCTGACAGTGGACTTCTTTGCAGAACCGAACGAAGTCATCTGGGGCGGCGGTGAGCAGATGAGCTATCTCGCGCTGAATGGCCGTGCATTTCCGATCTGGACAAGCGAGCCGGGCGTCGGCCGCGAACCGGGATCGGACCTGACCGAAAAAGCGAATGCAGATGGTTCCGGTGCGGGCGGCGATTATTGGACAACCAATTACCCTCAGCCGATATTCCTGTCTTCGCGCAGCTTTGCGATCAACATCGAAACGTCGCATTATTGCGTTCTCGATTTTTCAGATGGCGAACGTCACCGGATCAGCGCGTGGCACGGCGATCTGAATTTCAAGCTAATTGACGGCGATGATTTATCGGGGCTGATCGGGCAGTTTTCAACACTCATGGGTCGGCAGCCCGCGTTGCCTGATTGGGCGATTGGCGGCGCGATTGTTGGGTTGAAAGATGGCGCGAACAGTTTTTCTCGGTTGGAAAAAATCATTGCCGCCGGGGCCGCTGTGTCAGGTTTATGGTGCGAGGATTGGGTCGGCATTCGCCAGACCAGTTTCGGAAGGCGGCTGTTCTGGGACTGGCAGTGGAATGCCGAGCGTTATCCTGAGTTGCCTGCGAAGATTGCTGAACTCAAAGCACGCGGCATCCGCTTCCTTGGCTATGTGAACCCGTATCTTGCGGTCGACGGCCCGCAATATGCCGAGGCTGCGCGATTGGGCTATCTGGCGCGCAAGCTTGACAGTGACGAGCCTTATGCTGTCGATTTTGGCGAGTTCGATGCGGGTGTGGTGGACTTTACCAACCCGGATGCCGCAGCGTGGTTCTCCGAGGAAATTATTGGCAAGCAAATGCTCGATTTCGGCCTCGACGGGTGGATGGCTGACTTTGGCGAGTATCTGCCGGTCGACTTACGGCTCCACAATGGCGATCCGATGGAACAGCACAATCTCTGGCCGGTGCATTGGGCCAAGGTTAATGCCGATGCCATCGCATCGCGTGGGCGGACGGGCGACGCGCTGTTTTTCATGCGTGCGGGCTTCACCGGCGTTCAGCAATACTGCCCGCTGCTTTGGGCAGGCGACCAGTCGGTGGACTTCTCACGCCACGACGGCATCGGCACGGTGATCACCGCAGCGCTGTCGGCAGGCCTCGTCGGCAACGCCTATAGCCATAGCGATGTCGGCGGCTATACCAGCCTGCATGGCAATGTGCGCACCGAGGAACTGATGCAGCGCTGGTACGAAATGGCTGCATTCACACCAGTGATGCGGACGCATGAGGGCAACCGGCCCGACGACAATCTGCAGATCGACTCGACGCCCGAATTGCTCGCTGGATTTGTACGGTGGAGCAGAGTCCACGCAGCACTCTCACCGTGGGTCAGGCATTTGTGCGATGAGGCGGTTGCGACCGGTTTGCCTGCGCAGCGTGCGCTGTTCCTTCACTACCCGGACGACCGCGAAACATTTACGATTCAGGACCAGTATCTTTACGGGGCCGACCTGATGGTGGCACCTGTCATTGAGGAAGGTGCGTTGGCGCGCGACGTTTATCTGCCCGACGACGAATGGGTGCATGTGTGGACCGGAGAACGCTTTGCTGCTGGTCATCACAGCGTTGAAACGGCAATCGGATCGCCGCCTGTATTCTGGCGCGATGGCAGCGAATTTGCCGACCTGTTTGCCAGCCTCGTCAACATAAGAGACGGCGTCTAATGGCCGAACGGTCCAACATACGCGATGTGGCCAAGCTTGCTGGCGTGGCGGTCAAGACCGTTAGTCGAGTGCTTAACAACCACCCTTATGTGAGCGCCACGACCAAGCAAAAGGTCGACGCGGCGATGGCCGAACTTGGTTTCTCGCCCAGCATCGCCGCGCGCATTCTCGCGGGCACCAAGTCGGGGCAGATTGCGCTAATCTACGACAACCACAGCCCCTATTACATGCACCAGATCATGCAGGGCTGCTGGGACCGTTGCCATGAAGAGGGGATGCGGCTGATCGCACAACCCGTCGATGTCGCGGACGCCGATGTCGGCGATCAGGTTCGCGGCATGGTGCGGCAAACGCACGTAGACGGCGCGATATTGTCATCGCCAGTCACCGACTGCGCGCCTGTGCTGGCCGCGCTCGAGGCGATGAATATTCCGTTCGTTCGCATCTCGCCGGGGACCAACCACGCGCTGACTAGTTCGGTGTTTATGGACGACATGCAGGCGGCGGATGATATGACCACTCACCTGATCAATATCGGTCATCGGCGCATCGGCTTCATCAAAGGCCATCCCAACCACATGGCGAGTGCCGAGCGACGGGCTGGTTACGAACGCGCGCTGGGGCGTGTAGGCATTTCTGTCGAAGCCGACCTGATTGCCCAAGGCGAATTCGATTTTGAAAGCGGCGTTGCAGCCATCGACAAGTTCCTTTCGCTGAAACATCCGCCTACCGCAGTGTTTGCCTCGAACGATGACATGGCCTCGGGCGTGCTTGCGGTCGCGCATCGACGCGGACTTCAGGTACCCGAACAACTGTCGGTAGCGGGTTTCGATGACACCACGCTGGCCCGCGTCGTCTGGCCGCCGCTCACCACAATTCGCCAGCCAGTGCGAGACCTCGCCTCGACCGCCGCAGACCTGCTGTTTGGCGAAGGCGGGATCGAACACCGCCGCCTGCCGCACGAACTCGTCATCCGCGAATCCACCTCCCCTCCCAATAAGAAGAGCAAATAATGACATTAGCCAAACCTCCGCTGACTCGCCCGCTGGGCAAAAGCGGCATTGAAATTTCGAGCCTTGCATGGGGCATGTGGCGCTTTGCCGGGCTTGAGATGTCCGCCGCGCGCGCCGCGATTGACGCTGCGTTCGCTGCGGGCATCACGCTGTTCGACACAGCCGACATTTACGGCTTTGGCGAGCAAGGATTTGGCGCGGCGGAGGAGTTGCTCGGCCGGGTGTTTGCAGAAGCTCCCGAATTGCGCGGCAATATGGTGCTCGCGACCAAAGGCGGCATTACCCCGCCGGTGCCTTATGACAGCAGCGCCGAATATCTGACCGCCGCCATCGACAATAGCCTTGAGCGATTGCAGACCGACCGCATAGAGCTGTGGCAGATCCACCGGCCCGATATCCTCACTCACCCGCAAGAAATTGCGCGGACCGTTGAGGACGCGGTGACGTCGGGCAAGGTTCGCGCCTTTGGTGTGTCGAACTTTACACAGGCGCAGATAGCGACGCTGGCTCAATTCAGCAGTGTGCCGATTGTCTCGACCCAGCCCGAACTGTCGGCGCTGCGCATCGACACCATCGAGAATGGCGAACTCGATCAGGCGATTGCGATGGACCTGGCCGTACTCGCATGGTCGCCGCTCGGTGGAGGCCGCATTGGCGACCCGACCAACGAGCGCGAACAGAATGTCGCAGCCGCGCTGTCGGGAGTCGCCGCCGCGCACGGCGTATCGCGCACGGCCGCTGCGTATAGCTGGATCATGGCGCATCCTGCCCGGCCCATTCCAATTGTCGGCTCGCAGAATCCGGCACGTATCGCCGAGGCCGCCGATGCCTTCAAAGTTCAGTGGACCCGCGCAGACTGGTACAATGTGTTGGTCGCAGCAAGAGGAGTAGCCTTGCCATGAATTCCGTCGAAGTCAGCTGGTTTTCCGCCTTATGCGATGATGATTACGAGTTCTTGGGCCAGCCCGACCCGATGCTCGCCTCAAGCTGGGAGCATTGCCGCAACATCGTGCTTGCCGCCGAAAAAGGCGGGTTTGATAATATCTTGTTGCCGTCGGGATATGCACTCGGCCTCGATACCACTGCCTTTGCCAGCGCGATTGCGGTCCTCACAAGCCGGATCAAATTGCTGATGGCGGTGCGCGTCGGCGAGAGCTGGCCGCCGCAACTGGCGCGACAGATCGCGACGCTCGACCAGATTTCGGGCGGGCGGCTTAATATCAACATCATCTCGTCCGACCTGCCGGGCGACAAGATGGACAGCGAACCGCGCTACAGGCGAACCGTCGAGGCGATGCAGATTTTGAAGACGCTGCTAAACGGCGAGCATCTCAACATCGACGGCGAGCATTACAAAATCGACCTCGACCCGCCGCGCATGAAAACGGTCAGTGGCAAATGCCCGCCGCTCTATTTCGGAGGCTTATCCCCCGCCGCCAAGGAAGCCGCCGCCGAGGGTTGCGACGTGTACCTGATGTGGCCAGAAACCGTTCAGGGCGCGAAGGAACTGGTCGAGGATATGACCGCTCGTGCCGCGAAGTTCGGACGAACTTTGAAATACGGCTTCCGCGCTCATGTTATCGTTCGCGAAACCGAGGCCGAAGCGCGGGCCTATGCCGACCGGTTGCTGTCAAAACTCGACGTCGATACCGGCGACGCCATCCGCAACAAATCGCTCGATGCCAAGACCTTCGGCGTCGCGCATCAGGCAGAGCTCCGTGAAGCATCGGCGGCGAATGACGGCTATCTTGAGGATAACTTGTGGACCGGCATCGGGCGAGCGCGTTCTGGCTGTGGCGCGGCGATTGTCGGCGACCCCGATCAGGTGCTGGCGAAGATCAATGCCTATCGCGAAGTTGGGATTGAGGCGTTTATCTTGTCGGGTTATCCGCATATCAATGAGTGCGATATGTTTGCTCGGTATGTGTTGCCGAAGTTGGAGCATGGTGCGCTTGCGGTCTAAACCGACCGCCAAACCAAAAACTTTGTCATCCCCGACTTGATCGGGGATCCATGGCCTGAACTGCCGGTTTACGGTGCCCTGTCAGGCCATGGATTCCCGCGTTCGCGGGAATGACAAAGCTTGGTGTTATGGGGGTTACGCCCTACTCCCCCAACCCCGCCATCCGCTCGGCCTGATCCTCGGCGATCAACGCGTCGACCATTTCCCCCAAACCGCCGCCCTCCAAAATCTCGGGCAATTTATGCAGCGTCAAATTGATCCGGTGGTCAGTCACGCGACCTTGCGGGAAATTATACGTCCGAATTCGCTCCGACCGGTCGCCCGATCCGACCATCGCCTTCCGCGCCTCGGCTTCGGCCCCCGCTGCCTCTTCGCGTTCCTTTTCGTACATGCGGGCGCGAAGCACCTGCATCGCCTGTTCCTTGTTCTTGTGCTGGCTTCGTCCGTCCTGGCAAGTGACGACGATGCCCGTCGGTAAATGCGTGATACGCACGGCGGAATCGGTCGTGTTGACATGCTGCCCGCCAGCGCCTGACGCGCGGTAGACGTCGATTTTCAAATCACGTGCCTCGATGTTGATATCGACTTCGGTTGGTTCTGGCAGCACCGCGACGGTGGCAGCGCTTGTGTGGATTCGCCCTCCCGATTCAGTCACCGGCACGCGCTGCACGCGGTGGACGCCGCTTTCGAATTTCAGTTTGGCGAACACGCCGACGCCTTTGATCGACGCGACGATTTCCTTGAAGCCGCCTACGTCGGCTGAACTGGCGGAGATCATTTCGACCTTCCAGCCCATTCCTTCGGAGTAGCGGGTGTACATTCGAAACAGGTCGCCGGCGAACAACGCCGCCTCATCACCGCCGGTGCCAGCGCGGATTTCGAGCATTGCGGGTCGGTCGTCTGCACTGTCGCGCGGGAGCAGAGCAATGGCCAGCCCCTGTTCGGCGACGGCCATGTCGTGGCTGACGTCGATCAGTTCCTCGACCGCCATATCATGAAGCTCGGAATCGCCGCTCGGATCGCGAGCCATGATTTGCAGCGTCTCGACCTCGGCGCGCAAACGGCGTACGTTTTTGGCCGCGTTGGCGACTGGTTCGAGCTCGGAATATTCCTTCGACGCGGCGACGAAAGCCTCCCCCTCCATCTGCCCCGAAGCCATCCGAGCCTCAAGCTCGGCAAAGCGAGTTTCGATTTGAGCGATGCGATGTGGGGAGATTTTGGTCATTATTTGAAATCGTCGCCCGAAACTTGGCGATATGGTTCCGGTAGCCGCATTGTAATGTCTAACAGTTGGTCCAAAGCCGGATCGCTATCCAACTTAACATTAGTAAGATGCAAACGACGGTCCGGTTTCTCATCCTCGCGAACGTAAAGGATCGCTGAAACGCCCAACTGTTTTGCCTTTTCACTCTGCTTTTTGGAATTGCCTCGGAACGAGGTAAAAACCTTCAAACCTGATCTGCGCAAGTGGGCTGCAATCGCATGAGCCTCGGATTCCAACTCAACCTTGTCCGGAACGACTGCGATGAATCTATCTTCTGGACCGGGGCCTTGTATCAACATCGCCAAGCGCTCAATCCCAGCAGCCCAGCCGACCGCTGGCGTCGCTGGGCCACCCAAATTCTCGATTAGCCCGTCATACCGCCCGCCCCCAAGCACGGTTCCCTGCGCGCCGAGCCGGTCGGTGACGAACTCGAACGCGGTGTGGCGGTAATAATCGAGGCCGCGCACTAGCCTGGCGTTGCGCTCCCACGCCACACCCGCTGCGTCCAGCCCTGCCGTTACCGCGCCGAAGAAATCCTGGGCTTCGCCTGACAGATAATCGTCGATCACCGGCGCTGCGTCGGCGATGGGCCGGTCTTTTGGATCTTTGCTGTCGAGAATACGCAGCGGATTTCGGCTCAGGCGGTCAACGCTATCGTCGGAGAGGTCTGCGCGATGGTCGTTGAAACACTCGACCAAAGCTGCCCTCCACGCGTCGCGGCTTTGCGTGTCGCCGAGCGTGTTCAGCTGCAACGTCACACCGTCATTGATGCCCAGTTCCTTCAGCAACTGGTCCGCCATTACCAGCAATTCGACGTCGGCAGCCGGTTCAGCCGCGCCGATAATCTCGGCATCGATCTGGTGGAACTGACGATAGCGACCTTTCTGCGGGCGTTCGTAGCGGAACAACGGCCCGTGCGTCGACAGCTTCATCGGCGCATATTGTTGCCAGCCGTTGGTCAGATACGCGCGCGCAATTCCGGCGGTAAATTCAGGCCGGAGCGTGATCGAATCGCCACCGCGGTCGTCGAACGTGTACATTTCCTTCGACACAACATCAGTCGCCTCGCCAAGGCTGCGCGAGAACACTGCAGTCGGCTCGATCACCGGCATTTGCAGCCCCTTGAAGCCGTAAAGCCGCCGAACGCGTTCGAAGGTCGTGACAACATGAGCGAAACGCTCCTCGAACTCGCCAAACATATCCTGAGTGCCGCGAACGGCTTGCGGGGTGTCGATTTTTGCCATTATCGGGTGCCCTAGCGCCAAATTGGAACAAGTGGAATAGGCCACCGTTTTGTTGTGGTTAGTCGAAACTTTCTAGACGTCCCCAGCCCCTTCCGCCAAACCCACTCACATGAAAAAACAAAATATGTCGCAATTCCTAATCGCTCTCGCCCTTTCCTCCGCCCTCACCACCGCTGCCGTCGCTCAAACAGCGCCGCAGCCGGTGCCGATCATCGACCGGGTTCCCGAACCAGAAGACCGGCCCTTATCAGCGCCGATGAAGCTCGAAGTGGACGCAACCGATGTCGCGCGCGCAATCTTTCGCGTGAAACAGACCATTCCCGTCGAGGCGGGCAAGTCACTCATACTGCTTTATCCACAGTGGCTGCCCGGCAAGCACGGACCGCGCGGTGCGCTGGCGGAAATGACCGGCCTTAAGATTCGCAGTGGCGGCAAGCTGCTCAACTGGACTCGCGATCCGGTCGAGGTTTACGCGTTTCACGTCGATACGCCCTCGGGCACGCGGTCGGTCGATGTCGAATTCCAGTTTACTTCGCCGGTACAGAGTAGCGAAGGCCGCGTTGTCGTAACGCCAGCCATGATGAATATCCAGTGGGAGCAGGTGGCTTTGTATCCCGCCGGTCACTTCACCCGCGCGATTCAGGTTCAGCCGTCCATTATGCTGCCCAAAGGCTGGACCGGTGTTGCCGCGCTCGATGGAGCAAAAATATCGGGCAACCGTATCGATTACGGCGTTACCAGCTTCGAAACCCTGATCGACAGCCCGCTGTTTGCCGGTCGGCATTACAAGAAGTGGGATTTGGGCCAGAAGGTTACGCTCAATGTCTGGGCGGATGAGGCAAAATTCCTTGAAGCCAAACCTGAACAGATTGCGGCGCACCGCGCCTTAGTCGATGAAACCGTCATCCTGTTCGGTTCCAAACATTTCGATCGCTATGAGTTCTTGCTTGCGTTGACCGAGGAAATGGGCGGGATTGGTCTCGAACATCACCGCAGTTCGGAGAACAGCCGCGAAACCGACTACTTCGTCGAGTGGAACGACAATATGTCCGAACGCGGGCTGCTTCCGCACGAGCTGATCCACAGCTGGAACGGCAAATTCCGCCGCCCCGATACAATGTGGACGCCGAATTACTCGGTCCCGATGCGCGACAATCTGCTCTGGGTGTACGAAGGCCAGACCGCCTATTGGGATCAGGTGCTGGCGGCGCGGTCAGGCCTGCAATCGAAAGAAATGGTGATTGCCGAATGGGCGAAACACGCCGGTTTCTACGCCGAGCAACCGGGTCGCGACTGGCGCTCGGTTGAAGACACCACGCACGATCCAATCTTTGGCGCGCGTAAGCCGAAACCCTTTGGCAGCCAGTCGCGCGGCGAGGATTACTACAACGAAGGCGCGCTGGTATGGCTTGCCGCCGACATGACGATCCGCGAACTGTCCAAAGGCAAAAAGTCGCTCGATGATTTCGCCAAGGCGTTCTTCGGCGTCCGCGATGCTGACTGGGGCGTTTTGACCTATGATTTCGATGAGGTTGTGCGAACGCTGAACGCGGTGCAGCCTTATGACTGGGCGAAGTTCCTCGACACCAAACTGCGCCAGCCGGGGCAGCCAGTCCCGCTCACTGGCTTCGAAAAGGCCGGTTACAAGCTCGTCTGGAAGGAAACGCCCAATGTCTTCGACAAGGAGATTATGAAGGAGGGAACCAACCTCAATTTAATCCATTCATTGGGGCTGACAGTTGACAAGGACGCCAAGGTGACCTCAGTTTTCTGGAACAGCCCTGCTTTCAAAGCCGATATCGTCAATGGCGCGAAAATCCTCGCGGTAGGCGGGCTGGCGTATACCAAAGACCGGCTGACAGATGCGGTTACCGCCGCGAAAGACGACAAGACGCCGGTGCGCCTATTGGTGGAGCGCAACAAGCGTTACGAGCAAATAGACATCGCTTATTCTGGCGGTCTTCGCTACCCGCACCTCGAACCGACCGGCAAAGGCGAAACGGCGATGGACCGCTTGCTTGCGCCGAGACGAAAATAGCAAAGGACTAGCATTCTCCCATGCGTATCGACCTTATCCCTGCCGGCGACGATGTCCCCAACAGCCTGAATGTCTTGATCGAAGTTCCCATCGGCGGTGAGCCGGTGAAATATGAATTCGACAAAGCTAGCGGAGCGCTATTCGTCGACCGGTTTTTACACACGCCGATGCGGTATCCGGCGAATTACGGCTTTGTGCCGCATACTTTGGGCGAGGATGGCGATCCGCTTGACGCGCTCGTTGTCGCGCGCTCGCCCATCGTCGCGGGTGCCGTGGTCAAATGCCGCCCGATCGGCGTGCTTATGATGGAAGACGACGCTGGCGGCGACGAGAAGTTGCTGTGCGTGCCAGTCAACAAGACCTTCCCCTATTATGCCGACGTCGTGACCTACAAGGACATGCCGCCCATCGTTCTTCAGCAGATCGAGCATTTCTTTACGCACTACAAGGATCTGGAACCCGGCAAATGGGCGAAGCTCAACGGTTGGGGCGACGAGAAAGATGCCAAGCGGATTATCATGGAATGCGTCGAGCGAGCGAAGGAACATGGGATATGAAGAGGCTGGTTGCGGTGGTATCGGTGCTGGCGCTGTCGGCCTGCGCCACCCCCGAAACGCGTGTGCGAACCGCGCTTACCGATGCCGGTCTGTCGCAGCCGGTGGCTAGCTGCATGGCTGACCGGATGGTTGACCGGCTGTCATTGCTGCAGCTCAACAAACTAAGCGGTCTCAAGAAATTGCGCGGAGCTGATGCTCGCAAGCTCAGCGTTGCCGATTTCCTTCAGCGCACACGCTCATTGCAAGACCCCGAGATACTGAGCGTCGTGACCTCGTCCGGCCTGATATGCGCGGTTAGGGCTTAGCCCGCCAGCCGCACCAGAAACGACAACCACCCACTGTCAGCTTTTACGCTCGCCGTGCCTGTGCCAAAATCCGCGCATTCCAAACAACGCGCCTGAACGCCTTTGACGCTCGTCAGCATATCGAGGTCGGCTGCCATCCGCTGCACGAACAACTGCTGCTGCCACGCGGCGTGGGCGAATATGTCCATCGGTGCCACGACCGAAGCCCGTTTCGGCATTAACCCGCCGAGCAACGTGCCCGCAAAGCTCGATTGCGGCTCGATATAGACCGGATGCCAGCCACCCGCCTTCAGACCGGCGCGCTTGGCAGCTTCGGCCAGCGCTTCGTCGATCCCGCCATAACGGTCGACCAACCCTATCTGCCGCGCAGTACCGCCTGCCCAGACCTTGCCTTGCGCGATTGCATCAACCTGCTCAGGCGTCTTCTTGCGCGACGTTGCCACGCGTGACACAAAATCGCGGTAGCCATTTTCGATAGCACTCTGCGCCACGCGATCGAACTCAGGGCTGAACCCGCCCAACACGTCGGGCTCCCCCGACAGCGGCGTTGTTTTCACTCCGTCCGCATTGACGCCGATCTTGGCGAGCCCAGCCTCCGCGCTCGGAATCACCCCAAAAATGCCAATCGAGCCAGTAATCGTCGAAGGCTCGGCGAAAATCACGTCGGCGGGAAGCGAAATCCAGTAGCCGCCGCTCGCGGCAAGGTTCGCCATCGACACAACCACCGGAATTTTCTTCGCCTTGGCAGATGCGATAGCAAGCCGGATTTTTTCGGACGCCAGCACCGAACCGCCGGGCGAATCGACTCGGACGACCAAAGCCTTCAAGTTCTTCTTGTCGAGCGCCTCGTAAATCAGGCCGCTCACGGTGTCGCCAGCCGCCGTTCCCGGCCCGCCCTCGCCATCGACGATTGTTCCAGCGACAGTCACCACACCAATCGCTCCGCCGCCGCTGTCTTCACTGTGGCTTGCGAGCAAGGCGTCCATCTTGGTCGCTGCAAATTCGCCGGTCTTCTTGCTAGGCGCAGCGCCGTATTTCCCGGTCAGGAATTTGGCGAATGCCATCCGGTCGCCAAGCTTATCGACAAGCTTGGTCGAAAGCGCCAGTTCTGAAAGATTGCCCTTTGCCCCCTCGACGCTGCCCGCTGGATCGCTCAGCAATTGCTCGATCTGCGCCTGCGGACGCGCCTTGGCGACGTCGGCCTTCCAGTTCGCCCAGATTTCACCGTAAAGCTCGGTCATCGCCGCCGCCGCCTCGGGCGACTGGTCGGATCGCATATACGGCTCGACCGCGCTCTTGTAGGTGCCGACGCGGTAGATATTCGCCTTCACGCCCAACCGGTCTAGCAGCCCCTTGTAATAAGGCCGCGAACCGCCCGGCCCGGTCAAAATCGCACCACCCAGCGGGTCCATCCAGATTTGCGAGGCATGCGCCGCCAGCTGGTAACTGTCGTCGGTATAGGCAGTGGCAAAGGTATAAACCGGCTTGCCGGATTTTTTGACCGCATCGATGCTGTCACCAATCGCCGCAAGACTAACCTGCCCGCCGCCCATGAAACGGTCCATATCGAGCACCACGGCTTTCACCCGATCATCGGTGGTCGCCAGCTTGAGCGCGCGGACAATATCGCGCTGGCGGATTTCACCGACCGGGGCGGAGCCAGCGGTCAACGCAGCAATCGGATCGACCTCGGCCGGTTGTTCGGAAATAACGCCGTCGAGCGTCAGCAACAACGCACCATCGCGCACGGTGCCCAGGTTGGGGCCAGCGCTGAGCAGCATATACAGTGCGCTAAAGAACAGGAGGAGAAGGAGAAGCACAAGGCCATCCTTGACCGCCACGATAATCTTCCAGCTTGCGCGCACAAAACCCATAAAATCGCTTCCTTGTCAGTATCGACATTGATGTAAGGAGCCGCCGCCGAAAAACCAGCCGCTTTTCGATCAATCAAGCGCAGGCGGTTACCAGCGGTGTGCGGTGAACACTGGTGATGGTAAAAACAGCGATCACATTTCCCGGCCTACGGGGTAAAGAAGATACCGCGTGTCATAATATGCGGACCGCTCGTAGAACCATTGCAAACGCGCCGACGGATTTTGAGCGAACACGGGATCGGCGGCGAGCTTGGCCTCAAACTCCGCTTTTAGCGCGGGATCTCGAGACATCATGGCCTCAGCGAGTGGCGAAATAGCGTAACCCTCGATATATTCGGTACGTTGCAGCATGCCGGGAAAGAAATTCCACGCAAGAAACGCATCGGGGCTCTCAGCCTCGAGCATTGCAGCTATCAGCAATCGCAACGGCTGATCGGTTGGCACCCTAACCGATCCAGCGGGCATCGTTTCGGTCATCACCGAGTGTTTGTAGGATTTTGCAGACAACGGCACATGGCCCTCGTTGACATTGCCTAATTTTGGTTCTTCCAACCGCACCATATCAAGCGTCAGCGTTCGTGGGGCGTCGATGGTCTCCATCTCGATTCCGTGAAGTTTCATCCGTGCGATTACCTCACTGGCGGTGGGCGGAACCCAATATGCAATGGGCAATTTTACTGTCAGATCGGGTTCGACACCGAATACATCCATCTGTTGTGTAACCGGTTTTCCCATCCAGCGTATTTCGTCAGTGCCTGAGACGGGCGACTTGTAAGTCTCATGCGCAATACCAAGAAATTTTATCGTTCGAATCGGCTTCTTTATAGGCTTCCACGAAAGAGTGAGTTGATCGGGGCGAGCCGACCGATCAGCATTGATCGCTTTATCAAGGTTCGCGCCGTCATTCCCGACCAGTCTCAGTGCCTGCTCGACCAATGTATATGTACCAAGTACCCGCTGCCTGTGCGGCTTCAGCGAATGGGTTTCGACAAGCACGGTAGGAATACGGACATGATCACCATAACCGGTCGAAAAACGCGGCGTTTCGGCATCATGAGAAATACCCATATCCGGTTTGCGGTTGTCAACGGCAGACACGTAGTAGCCAGGAGTGTGCCCGGATTTTTCCAGTGCTGCTGACACCGACGGCCTGAAGGACGAATCCAGCCATTTGCCTATTTCGGGTGAGTTTGCATACAGACCGTCCCAACCGGCAAATGCGAAAGCGACGTCATATTGATGATCAGTTCCGTCAGTGACGTGGAGATCAAGATATAAGGACGGATTATATTTGCGAATAAGTCCGATCATCGCCTGCATTTCGGGCGAATCGGCTTTCAGATAATCACGGTTGAGATTTAGGTTCTGCGCGGTGGTGCGCCAACCTTGCATAATCGGCCCACGCTGGTTGGGCCGGTTGAATGGCGAAGATCGTTCGTGCCCGTCAATGTTGAAAATCGGGACAAAGACAAAATCTGCCTTGTCCAGCAGGGTGCTTTTGCCCCGAAACGCGATATCGCGCAGCAACATCAGCCCTGCGTCTTTGCCATCAATTTCGCCCGAGTGGATTCCTGCTTGAGCAAGCAATACAGGCCTCGGCGCCGAGCCTGGTTTGCGCGCCACTATTGCAAACATTTCCCGGCCTTGCGGTGTTCTCCCAAATATCTCCATGCGGAGCAACGGCGACGCCGCCACCATCTTCTCGGCAAACGCGCGCGTGTCGGCATAAGAGGGTGAGGAGGTCAGCCTGCTACGTTCGCCCGGCGTCACCCACTGGTGCGACGCTGGGACGACTAGTTTCTCGCTTGCTCCAGTCCACGGCGCGAGAGGCGGTAATGGGGCCTCGACCGGCGGGAGATTTTGCGCAGACGCCGCCGCAGCCATCAGCGAAAAACCTAACGTCAAGAGTGTGTGCTTCATGGTTTGATTGCTCCGCATCAGAAACGATAAGGTACCGCAGGTTCATTGTTTGAATAACCCAAAGTTTAGAACTCCGACAAGGATTTGCGGACACATTAACGCCTAACCACGAAAAAGGGCCGCCGGGTTTTCACCAGCGGCCCTTAAACATGGGTCAGCGGTCGGTTGTGCCGCTGCCGGAAGTTGCGTTCATGCCGATTGTCGGCATTACTGACCGTTTGGGGTCAGTAGCCGATCTCCCGAACGGAATTGCCCGACCTCTTAACTGAACCATGAGACATCGGATCACCTCCTTTCGATTGTGGAAAATGGTATGCTTCAAACATTTAATTGCCCTCCGCGACTCGCAAAGTGAATCAAACAAAGTTTGCAAACAAGACTTGTAATAAATTTTTTTTCCGGCAATTATTGGGGTTCTGCGCCGGACAGCTTTAACCTCGGCAATCCTCTATTATTCGACCGATTTCTGCCCATGACGGGATGGCCAACGGCGTTTGTCCGCCAACTTCTACTGCGATGCGACCGCGGCTGAATATCATCGCGTCGAGGATCGGGTCGCGGGGCATGATTTCGGTGGCGATGTAAGGCACTGCGCCGCCTGTTTGCGAACCGGCAAATTCCTTCAACGTCGAACTTGACCGGATCACGATTCGGCCAGCGCCCGAACCGGCGCGCGCGAGATAGATACGCTGGCGCGTTCGGTCGCAGCGAAGTGTCACTAAAGCATCGGCGTTCAGCGGACCGAAAAGTGCAATCGACCCTCGCTCGTCCTGCCTGTAGACCCAGTCGCCAGCCGCCAGCGGCCAGTCGGTCCAGTCGCCGGTTGGCTGCGAAGGCGGAGGCGGGGCCGCGACAACCGGCTTTGGTGGAGGTGCCTGACGAACCGGAGGCGGCGGCGGGGACGAGCAAGCAGCGAGCGCTGTCAGGCTTGCGAGGAGAAGGGGTTTGATACGCATAGGCATCCTTATGGCCAATTGTCAGCGGTTAGGCTAGGCACCGCGCAACATGGCCATCAACAAAATCCGCATTGACCAATTGCTCGTCGAACGCGGTCTGGCCGAAAGCCGGACGCGAGCGCAAGCGCTGGTGATGGCGGGGCATGTGATGTTAGGCGATACAAAGGCGCTGAAACCCGGCCAGCAGGTAGCTGACGATGCGGCGGTCACCGTCAAGGGCACCGACCATCCGTGGGTATCGCGCGGTGGGATCAAACTGGCGCATGCGCTTGCGGAATTCGAAATAAACCTGGCAGATATGGTAGCAATGGATGTCGGATCGTCCACCGGCGGATTTACCGATGTCCTGCTGACGAACGGTGCGACCAAAGTATACGCGATCGATAGTGGCACCAACCAGCTGGCGTGGAAGCTGCGGCAGGACGACCGCGTCATTGTTCATGAACAGACCAGCGCCCGAATATTGACCGAAGCGCAAATCCCCGAGCCAATCGACATCATCGTCTGCGACGCCAGTTTTATCGGTCTCGGCAAAGTGCTCGAACGCCCGCTCCGCTTTGCAAAACCCGGCGCGCAACTGGTCGCGCTGATCAAGCCACAGTTCGAAGCTGGCCGCGATGAGGTCGGCAAAGGCGGGGTTGTGCGGAACGAAGCGGTACACAAACGCGTTTGTGACGAAGTGCAGATGTGGTTGGTCGAAAAAGGTTGGACGATACAAGGTCTGACCACCAGCCCGATCACTGGACCGCAGGGTAATGTTGAGTTTCTGGTTTGGGCGACAAACGCTACGACGGAATAGCGAACTCCTGCGAATTAAACAAAGACTGGGGAGTCGCAAAAATGAAATTCCGTCAAATCGCCCTTTTACTGGGCAGTTCATCGTTACTAGCAGGCGCAAGCGCCCCGGCATTTGCTGCCAAGCCAAAGACCCAACGCGCAGAACTTGTAACGACCCAATTGCCGCGCAATGTGGTGCCGACTCATTACAGCATCCGCGCAACGCCCGATGCGACCAATCTCGCGTTTTCCGGGTCAACCGATATCGAAATTACCGTCAAAAGCGCGACCGATAGCATCACGCTGAATGCCGCTGAGCTTGTGTTCTCCTCAGCCTCGATTGTGTCAGATATGGCGAGAACGCCAGCGGCGAAAATCGACGTCGATGCCAAAGCGCAAACCGCAACCTTTCGTTTTGCCAAAAAGCTGAAGCCCGGAAAATACACACTCATCACAGCCTATACCGGCAAGATTTACCAGCAAGCCAACGGCTTGTTCGCGCTCGATTACAAAGACCCGAAAGGTGCCGAAAAGCGCGCTTTGTTCACCCAGTTCGAAGCCCCCGATGCACGGCGCTTCGTGCCGAGCTGGGATGAGCCCAATTACAAGGCGACCTTCGACCTGAGCGTCACCGTGCCTGAAAACGAGATGCCGGTGAGCAATATGCCGGTGGCTTCGACGAAGACAGCGGGTGCTGGCCTCAAAGAAGTCACATTCCAGCGAAGCCCGAAAATGTCCACCTATCTGCTGTTCTTCGGTCTGGGTGAATTCGACCGGATTACCAAACAGGTCGGCCCAACCGAAGTCGGCGTGATCGTCGGCAAGGGCAACGCTTCCAAAGGCCAATATGCACTCGATGCGTCGGCGAAAATTGTTGAGTATTTCAACGGCTATTTCGATACGCCTTATCCATTGCCAAAACTCGACAACGTCGCTGGTCCCGGACAGAGCCAGTTTTTTGGCGCGATGGAGAATTGGGGCGCGATTTTCACCTTCGAGCGGATATTGCTCGTCGACCCCAAAATCACCAGCGCTCGCCAGCAGCAGGGCATTTTCTCGACTGACGCGCATGAGATTGCGCATCAATGGTTCGGCAATCTGGTGACGATGCAGTGGTGGGACGATCTGTGGTTGAACGAGGGTTTTGCCAGCTGGATGGAATCGAAAACGACCGTCCATTTCAACCCCGAATGGCAGTCGGAGATCGACCGCGTGTACGGCCGCGAAGGCGCGATGGCGCTAGACGGTTATGCGACGACTCATCCGGTGATCCAGAAAATCACTACGGTCGAACAAACGAGCCAGGCTTTCGACACCATCACTTACTCAAAAGGTGAAGCAGTCATCACGATGCTGGAAGGTTTCGCGGGTGCCGATACGTGGCGCACAGGCTTGCGCGGCTATATGAAAAAGCACGCTTATGGGAACACAAAAACCGACGATTTGTGGAACGCGGTCGAGGGTGCCGGGGCTAAAGGTCTGACCAAAATCGCTCATGACTTTACCAAGCAACCCGGCGTTCCATTAATCAAAGTCAACAGCGCAGTCTGCCAGGGCGGCAATACAATCGTTGGCGTCACCCAGAGCGAATTCTCACGCGACCGTAAGGCCCAGACAACCGCCAAGCCGCAGCGGTGGAACGTTCCGGTAATTGCCCGGACTCTCGACAATCTGCCGGTCAGCTCGATTATCAGTGGCGGCAAAGGTTCGATCAACGTCCCGGGTTGTGGCACTTTGTTGATGAACGCGGGTCAGAGCGGCTACTACCGAGTGCTGTATCAGCCGGAAATGACCGAAGCGCTGCGGGCGGACTTTGCCAAACTGCCGTCGATCGATCAGGTCGGTTTGCTCAGCGACAGCGAAAGCCTTGCCAATGCCGATTATCAATCGATGGTGGTACCGTTGTCGTTGCTCGATGCCGTGCCAGCCGACGCCAGCCAGCGCGTGATCGAGGATGCTATCGGCAATTTCGCGGGCTATTACGACCTGTTCAAAGCCGATCCCATGCGACAGGCGCAACTCGCCAAGATCGCCAAGGCGCGATTTGGTGGCGTTCTGGGCAAGCTTGGAATAGTGCAAAAGGCCGACGAGCCGTTCGTCCAGTCCAATCTGCGCAGCAGCCTGATTGCGGCCTTCGGCGGCATGGGCGATCCCGCAGTGGTGGCGGAGGCCAACCGCTTGTTTGCGGCACTCGACAAAAACCCGGCGGCGCTCGACGGGCCGTTGCGGACAACGTGGCTGGCGATTATCGCCAGCAATGCCAACAAAGCGACGTGGGACAAAATCCGCAAACTTGGCCAAATCGCCGAAAGCCAGCGGGTCAAGTCAACGATGTACGGTTTGCTGGGGCGTTCAAAGGACAAGGCGCTTGCGCTCGAAGCTCTTGAGCTGGCGCTGACCAAAGAGCCGGGAGCAACCACCAGCGCCGCGATGATCAGTGCAGTTGCCGCTGAGCATCCAGATCTTGCGGTCGATTTTGCCATCGCCAACCTTCCCGCTGTCGAAGCATTCGTCGATGTTGCTTCGCGCTCCGAATATATCGCTCAGGTGGCGAACGGTTCGGAAGACCCGGCGATGCCAGCCAAGCTAGACGCGTATGCGAGAAAACACTTGGCCGCAGGTTCGCGCAAACCGGTCGATCAGGCGATCACCACGATCAACACAAGGATCAAAACGCGCCCGCGCATCAAGGCGCAAATCGGCGAGTGGCTCGATAAGCAGGGCTAGCTTTTGTACATGCCCGCTATTCGCGTAGCGTAGCGTTCACGAATGATATGACGCCGGATTTTCATACTCGGCGTCATTTCTTCGTTTTCAATCGAGAAAGCCTCGTCGGTGAACTCGAACTGGCGAACTTTTTCGGTGACGGTCAGGTCGGCGTTTACGCGGTCGACAGCAGCGCGAACCGCCGAACGGTACGCGGGATTATCCTGCAACGCCGCAAAATCGCACTTCATGCCCTGCCCGTGACACCATTCGACGGTCCATTCGGGGTCCGGCACGATTAGCCCGACGACGTAAGGCCGCTTGTCACCATGCACCATTGCCTGCAATATTTCGGGCTGGATTGTCAGCATTCCTTCGAGTTTTTGCGGCGCGATATTGTCGCCCTTATCGTTGACGATCAGGTCTTTCTTTCGGTCGGTAATCTTTATCCGGCCCTTTTCGTCGATAAGGCCAATATCGCCGGTATGGAGCCAGCCGTCCTTAATAACGCGATTGGTTTCAGCCTTGTTGCGCCAGTAACCCTTCATCACTAACGGCCCGCGCACGAGGATTTCGCCGTCCTCGGCAATCCGAACCTCGGTATTCTTCAGCGGCGGGCCAACGGTATCCATCTTGATACCAGCCGACGGCCGGTTGCAACTGATAACAGGGCCGGATTCAGTCTGGCCGTAGCCTTGAAGCAACGTAATCCCAAGCGACTGGAAGAAAATCCCGATGTCGGGATTAAGCGGCGCACCGCCCGAAACCATCGCCTTCAACCGCCCGCCAAATTTTGCCTGAATCTTCGGCTTTATTGTGCGGGAGAGCAGCAGCCGCATTGGCGCGTCGATTAACCGTTTCCTGCCGCCATAATCGCGCTCGCCAATTGTCAGCGCTTGGTCGAGAAGGAAATTGGGCAGCTTGCCCTGCTTCTCGATGGCTTTGAGTATTCGGGCGCGCAGCACTTCGAACAATCGTGGAACTACGACCATTACCGTCGGCCGGGTTTCCTCGATGTTGGCTGCCAGCTTTTCCAAGCCTTCAGCATAATAGATCTGCGCGCCAACGCCGATTGGCAGGAACTGCCCGCCCGAATGTTCATAGGCGTGGCTCAGCGGCAGGAACGAGAGAAACACCTCATGGTCCAGCCCCAGATCTTCGCGCAATACCGTCGCTGCGCCGTCGGCATTGTGAAGGATTGCGCCGTGATGCTGCATCACCCCGCGCGGCGCACCGCCGGTGCCGCTGGTGTAGATCAGGCATGCTAGGTCATCGCGCGCGACACTAGCCATTGCCACTTCGAGCTCGGTGATATCGGCGTTGGTCCCCTTCACCATATCGGCCCACAGATGCCGCGAAAACTGACCTTGCTGCATTTGCGGAAGCGGCTCCATCGAAACGACGAACTCTGCCTCGGAAGATTTAATCGCCGCGGGTATGACTATCTTGGCGAGCTTTGCAGTTGAAATGATGACCGCCCGTGCGCCGCTGTCGTGCATGATATGCTCGTGGTCGCGCTGCGCATTGGTGGTGTAGGTCGGGACAGTGACGCAACCCGCCGCCATGATCCCGAGATCAGCTATGCACCATTCGGGCCGGTTTTCGGAAACCAGCATCACCCGGTCGCCCTTTTCAAGGCCCATTTCACGGAGCGACTTTGCAAAGCCGGCAACCTGACGAGCGGCCTCGGTCCAGCTAATCGAGTTCCATTGTCCAGCCGATTTCGCCCATAAAAAAGGCGTATCTCCCCGCTGCTTTGCCCGAGTCAGGAACATCGTCACCAGATTGGGGAAACTATCGAAATCGTCAAAAAGCTCGGCGGCCACACTGCTCTCCTCGCGTTGCCCATGTCGGTCCGCTGTCCGGACTCTCTTGTTCTCTTACGCTAGCGCGCCCTGCCACGCGGCGCAACGTGCTTTGGGCTTAACCTACATCATCGGTGGGTGCGTCCGCAGATGATCTGGGTTTTGTTGTGGTAACCTTACCTTTGGCGTCTATGGTTGCAGACGTGCCTTCGCTTCGCGGATCCGATGCGCCGGTCCAGCCGTTTGCCGTCCGCTGAGCGCCGTTGACCTTCGAGCCAAGATCGTCCGCTTTGACGTTTTGTCCGAATTTCGCAATCTCACCCGCTATGGCGGCGAGCGAAGTGTTCTGCTCGACCAGCAAGCCGTTATTGTTGTAATAAATATTCGGCAGCGCAATCGCCTGATCAAGCGGCAGGCCGAAATCGATCACCCCGACCAAAGTTTTCGTGACGTGCATTATGATCCGTCTGCCGCCAGCCGAACCGAGCGCCAAAACTGCTCGACCATCGCGGTCGAAAACGACTGTCGGCGACATCGAGGATAATGGCCGCTTACCGGGCATCACACGGTTTGCGATCGGTGCGCCGTCTTTCTCGGGCGCGAAGGTGAAATCGGTCAGTTCGTTATTGAGCATGAATCCGCCCGCGACCAACTGGCTGCCGAACGAGCCTTCGATGGTCGAGGTCATGTTGGCGACATTGCCCTTGGCATCGACCGCTGTGAAATGCGTGGTGCCAGCAACTTCGCTAGATATGGCCGCAGTGCGCGGGGCGGCTCCCGGCGGCTTGCCAGCAGGATAATCGCTCCGGGCCTTGTCGGGATTGATGAGCGCAGAACGCTCAGCAATATAGGCCGGGTCGAGCAGGCCAGCGACCGGCACATCGATAAAATCAGGATCACCGAGATATTTTTCGCGGTCGGAATAGGCCAGTTGCATCGCCTGCCCGATCAGGAACCAGCTTTTCGCATCGTCCTTGCCCATTTTGCCCATGTCGAACCGCTGCAACGTACCGAGAATTTGAAGCACGGTTGTCGCGCCCGACGACGGCGGAGCCATGCCGCAAACCACATATACCCGGTAAGGCGCGCACACCGCTGCCTGCTCTTTGGCGCGATACTGTTCAAGGTCGGATAGCGTTATGTCGCCTGCGCTCACCGGCGTTTTGGTTACTGCCTCGACGATCTGGGTCGCGATCTTGCCTTTGTAAAAAGCGTCAGGTCCCTTCTTTGCAATCAGCTTCAAAGTTGCGGCCAACTTTGGATTGCGCAGTCTCATGCCAGTCGTAACCGGCTTTCCATTGACCCAGTAAATGCTTCGTGCCTCGTCAAATTTCGACCAGAGCGGTGCGATCTGCGCTAGCCGCGATTCCATCGTCTTGTTTACGACAAAACCTTTGTCAGCGAGTTTAATGGCTGGTTTGAAAATCGTGCTCCACGGCAGCTTGCCCCATTTCTTGTGGGTCTCCGCCATCAAAGCAACGTTGCCGGGGACACCAACCGATTTGCCGCCCTGGAATGCTTGAAGGAAACCCATCGGCTTGCCCTCGGCTGTCATGAAACGATAGGGAGTTGCCGTCGCTGGCGCCTTTTCACGTCCGTTGATCGTGCTCAATATGCCTTTGCTGCTGTCCTGATAGAGCAGAAAGCCGCCACCGCCGATTCCGCTCGATTGCGGCTCGACCACGGTGAGCGCGAGCATCATCGCCATCGCCGCGTCGGCGGCTGATCCACCTTTGCGAAGCATCTCCATTCCAGCGTCGGTGACGCGCGGATCGGCGGAGGATGTGACACCGATGCCCTGAGCGAGTAGCGGTTGCGGGATGATGAGCGCGACGGCGACAAATAGTTTTTTCATATCGGCCTGCTTAGCGACGAAAAAACTCTGAAGCAAAGTCTTGCTTAGCTGTCGATGCCCACGGCCTCGGCGATATTGGCAAATCCATCGCGTTTCAGCAGAAGAATGAGACCGCGATTGATCGCCTTTGCCAGCCCCGGACCTTCGTAAACCAGCGCACTATAAACCTGAACCAAATACGCACCGGCGCGGATCCGGGCATAGGCATCTTCGGCGGAGGAAATACCGCCGACGCCAATCAAGGCAATCGCACCACCACTGCTCTTTCGGAAATCGCGCAGGCGTTGCTGCGCCAGATCGCGCAATGGCGCACCCGACAAACCACCGCTCTCGTTCGCATGCCGCGAGTTGAGCGGCGGACGGCTGATCGTGGTGTTCGATACAATGAGCGCTGCGATCCCGTGTTTGAGCGAAACCTCGACAATATCGTCGATGTCGGCAGGCTCCAGATCGGGTGCAACCTTCAGGAATATCGGCATCGCGCCCGTCCGCGCCGCCATCACTGCCGCCAGCAAATCGTCAAGCGCTGCCTTATCCTGCAAAGCACGCAACCCCGGGGTGTTGGGCGAGCTGATATTGACCGTGAGGTAGTCAGCAAAAGCGGTCATCGATTTCACACCAGCAACATAATCGGCAATGCGGTCATCGCTATCCTTGTTTGCTCCGATGTTTATGCCAAGCGGTCCGGCATAACGATCCCGCTTGAACCGCGACAGACGCTCGACGGCGGCCGCCTGCCCGTCATTGTTGAACCCCATCCGGTTGATGACCGCTTTGTCTTCGACGAGCCTGAACAACCGCGGGCGTGGGTTACCCGACTGCGGGCGTGGGGTTAGTGTTCCGACTTCAGTAAAGCCGAAACCCATCCGCAGTATCGCAGAAGCAACCTCGGCATTTTTATCATAACCAGGTGCAAGACCCACGGGGTTGGGGAAATCGAGTTCGACAACCTTTTGCTGAAGCCTAACATCAGGCTTTGTCGCCGCCGCAAGCGGCAACATTTTGAGCGCTGCCAACGAAAGACCGTGCGCCGCTTCTGCGTCAGCCATGAATATGGCAGGCCGGATAATAGAATAAACCATATGCCATCTATCGGGCAGAGGCTTGCTACACGCAATCGACGAGCGTTACCTCAACATAAAATTCGTTTCGTTATCACGCTATTAACCACGTATTCCATACATTTGGCCGAATATGTCAAACGTTATTGGTGGCCATGACGATTCCGTGCAAGCAGATTTTACAAAATGCGCAGATAGAGTTCGAGCGACCCGAGGGCTCAACGTTTCAAACGAAGAGTTCTTTTCCTATTAGACCCGTCTTAAAGGCGGGTCTTTTTTTGTCCGGCGTTCAAGTGTATGTATTTCCGAAAGGAACGGGTCCGCAATGATCGCTGTGCAATATGAAGCTCCGGGCGAGCGACTGGCAAAGCTGGTGTCGTCTTTCTATCGCCTTGATTTTGAAGGCGACAGCTTCTCTGAACTGGAACGCGCTGACCGGGCCCAATTCCGTTTTCAATTGCGAGGGTCCGGCGAATATCATTTCGCTGGTGGTCACATCGCGCAGACCCATCCAGTGACCATAATCGGCCCGACCACAGCACCGGTCACAGCGGTGGCTTCGGGTCCACAGACTATTTTCGGCTGGGGAATGCTTCCCGCCGGGTGGGGCGCATTAACAGGCAAGGACACCGCAAAGCTTGCCGATTCGGCAATTGACGCGGGCGAGATATTCGGTGACGCAGTCATGGTAATCCACAAACGTCTAACCGAAGCCGCCGATTTTGCCACTCAACGCAAAATCGGCAAAAAATTCGCCCAAGACATTTACCGCGACACCAGCGCGGCACCCTTCGAGTTTACTGCAATAGTCGACAACTGGTTGTATCAGCATATCGACCCTGATGTCGATCTGCTGGCGGCACAAACTGGCCTGTCGGCGCGCCAGTTGGAACGAACTACCAAATTATATTACGGGATGCCCCCCAAAAAACTGGCACGAAAATATCGTGCGCTGCGGGCAGCACAGGCACTGGCGCATGGCGACAGCCTTGACGATTCTGGCATTGCGCTGGCATTTTACGACCAGTCGCACCTTATTCGCGAAGTAAAGGCTTTTACCGGGCTTACCCCAAGCCAGCTGAAATCGGGTGAATCCGAACTGACGCAGGCGACGATGGATGGTCGCCGCTCATTGGGAGGCAAAGTCAGCAAGTTGATCTCGGAAAGTTAAAATCAGTACCTAGGCAATGATGTCGGGGATCAACTGGTCCTCAAGTCGCATGATGTGATCTTTCAACAGCAGCTTCTTTTTCTTCAAACGCGCAATCTGCAACTGATCGACAACCGTTTTCATTCGAAGCGCCTCGATTGCGTCGTCAAAATCGCGATGTTCGATGCGCAGTTGCTCCAGTTGCTGTTGATAGCCCTCATCGTTCATCGGGCAGCCCTAGCCCGATTGCGCTTAACAAGTCATCGCCAAAATTATGTGCTGCGTCGCATAATGTCCATATCTGTCGAAATGGATGCAGACAATGGCAACTTTTCATGATTATCTGCTGCCACTAGGTCGTCGAGTCTCACAACAAGGAGAATAAGGTGAACACCAACCATATATCCGCATTGCAGAACAAGCATGCTGAACTGGAAGAAAAACTGGATCTCGAAGAAAACCGGCCACTCCCCGACACCACATTGATCCACTCTCTTAAAAAGCAGAAACTCATTCTTAAAGACGTTATGACGCACGACTCGGCGCCAGCATAATCCACCTATATTTAGATTAGGGTATCGCGCTCGCCAACGCCGTCTGCTAGGCGGATAGCATGGAAAGCGCGACCCAATCTGCCCGTAACATATTGACCGGCCTGCACGAAGTCATGGCGTCTAAAACCCATGCCCAGGCAAAGCTGAACCATGTCGTCAACATTATCGGCGAAGCGCTTTCGAGCGAGGTCTGCTCGATCTACCTGCTACGCGACGGTGCCTATGAACTGTTCGCTACGCGTGGATTGAACGAGGCAGCCGTGCATGTCACTCGACTCGGATATGGCGAGGGTCTGGTCGGCACGATTGCCGAGAATGTCGAAACGTTAAACCTCGACGAAGCCGCCGCTCACCCAAATTTCAGGTACATCCCCGAAACAGGCGAAGAAAGATTCCACAGCTTTGCCGGTGTGCCGATCGTCCGGGCGGAGCGTGCTGTAGGCGTTCTCGCGGTTCAGCATGTCGAGCCGCGCAAATATGAAGAAGTCGAGATCGAGGCATTGCAGACAGTGGCGATGGTGCTGTCCGAGATGATTGCCAATGCCGATCTGATCGATGATCCCTATGCCGCAGGCGCGCCAGAAACGGGCACCATTGTTCTGACCGGGCTTCCGTTGGTTAAAGGAGCCGCCGCTGGTGTCGCGATTTTTCACCAACCCAATATTCGTATCGAACATACTGTCGCCGAGGATACTGAGGCCGAACGCCAGCGCGTTTATTCGGCCTTCGACAAAATGCGCGTGCAGATCGACCGGATGGCGAGTCAGATCGATTTCGGCACCGGCGGCGAACATGAAGAGGTCATCGCGACTTACAAGATGTTCGCCTATGATGAAGGCTGGAGCAGACGCATTAACGAGGCGATCGACAGCGGGCTGACCGCCGAGGCGGCGATCGAACGGGTCCAGCAGCGAACACGGATGCGGATGCGGCAGATAGATGATCCGCTGCTCGCCGACCGGATGCATGACCTCGAGGACCTCTCCAATCGGCTGCTTCGTATTGTATCGGGTCAAATGAGCACTGCGGCCCAGCTGGGGCTGAAAAAGGATTCGATATTAATAGCCCGCAACTTGGGTCCAGCCGAATTGCTCGAATATGACAAACGCCGTTTGCGCGGTGTTGTGCTCGAGGAGGGTTCGCTCACCGCGCATGTCGTGATTGTCGCGCGGGCGATGGGCATTCCGGTGCTTGGGCGGGTCAGCGGGGTGCGTCACAAGGTCCACGACGGCGACATGCTGCTGCTCAACGCTGACCAGAATAGCGTCATTGTCCGTCCCGGTGCCGCAGCCGAGGAAGCATTTCAAGGAGAACTGGTCGACCGGCAAAAAAAGAAGGCGCGCTATGCAGCGCTCCGCGATGAAGCATCGGTCACTTTGGACGGGGTGCCGATTACGCTGATGATCAACGCGGGATTGCGCGACGACATGGGCGCGCTTGCGCTGACCGGAGCGGAGGGAGTTGGACTTTTTCGCACCGAGTTCCAGTTCCTGATATCCGCGACTTTGCCGCAACGCGAACGCCAGCAGCGGTTTTACCGCGAAGTGCTCGATGCCGCTGGCGACAAGCCAGTGATTTTTCGCACACTCGACATTGGTGGCGACAAGGCTCTGCCCTATTTGAAAGACGAGACCAGCGAAGAGGAAAATCCTGCATTGGGCTGGCGCGCTCTGCGGCTGTCGCTGGACCATGCCGGGCTGATGAAGGCTCAGGCACGGGCATTGATCGAGGCGGCGGCTGGACGGACCTTGAATGTTATGTTTCCCATGGTTTCAGAACCGTGGGAGTTCGACGCGGCGAAGGCAATCTTTGACGGACAGATGGCGTTTCTCGGCAAACAGAAAAAGCAATTGCCCAATCGAATCCGTTATGGCGCAATGCTTGAGGTGCCCGCGCTCGCTGAGACGCTCGACATTTTGTTGCCCAAACTCGAATTTCTCTCAATCGGCACCAACGACCTGACCCAGTTCCTGTTCGCCGCCGACCGCGCCGACCCGCGGCTTGCCGAGCGATACGATTGGTTGAGCCCGGCGATACTACGCTTCTTACGCCGCGTCGTAAGCATCACCGATAATCATGTCGTCGACGTTACCGTGTGCGGCGAAATGGGCGGGCGAAGCCTTGAGGCGTTGGCGCTTATGGGTATCGGCATCAAACGCCTGTCCATTACCCCGGCCGCGATTGGTCCCGTAAAGGCCATGATCCGATCGAGCAACTTTGCCGCCATCCAAGCCAAAATGGCCGAGCTGTTGTCTTCGCCACCAGAAAATATGCGAACGACTCTGACCAACTGGGCTGCCGAACACCTTATTGAAATCGGCTGAAACGCGCGCGGCTAGCGATGTAAATTCCTGTACGCCCCATTGACATTCGTTTACAGAGGGCCATTGTTCGTTCACCGCCCGTTAGAGGTGGGGGAGAACGGGTCTGTGGAGATTTACGTGGAAGATGATTCTTCGGTCGAAGAGGAATTCCGGTTTCATACCGTTGGCGAAAAGCTGAAGGCTGAGCGCGAACGGTTAGGGTTAAGCTTGTCTGACTTGGCCGCGAGCACGCGGGTGCCGATGCGGCATCTCGATTCAATCGAAAAGTCCGAATTTTCCAACTTGCCTGGAACAACCTATACTTTGGGCTTTACCCGTTCCTATGCGCGCGCGGTCCAGCTGGATGCAGCGGCCTTCAGTAACGAGATGCGGACCGAACTAGCTCAAAGCGGGCATGAGAGCTATCAAGCACCAACCCAAAATTTCGAACCTACCGACCCGTCGCGAGTGCCTTCGCGAACTCTTGCGTGGACGGCGGCTGCTGTTGGTGTGTTGCTTGTTGCGGCCTATCTCGTCTGGCGAAGCATGACGATGGCTGCCCCGGTTGCTATTCCCTCCACTGCCCAGGTTTCGTTGCCAGCCGGAAAGGCTGCTGCGACACCCGCTGCCACTGGATCGGCTGGCGAGGTCATAATCACCGCGACTGACGAAGTGTGGGTCAAGATCTACGACGCTGAAAACAAGAGGCTGTTTGAAAGTGAAATGAAAGCCGGCGAAAAATTCACCGTGCCGGCAGATGCCAGTAATCCGATGATTGTGACCGGACGGCCCGATGTTCTACAAGTAACTGTAGGTGGTAAAGCCATTCCGCCGCTCGGCGTGGCCGACCGTACAATTGCCGATGTTGGCATAAGTGCAAAGGCATTGCTGGCCCGCGTGTCGGCACCGCCCGCTTCACGTCCTGATACAAAAACCGGGAACTAAACCCGCTTACCCCCAGACTTTACATCAATATCGCGTGAAGCCCCTTTATCGCTCTAAAACACGCAGCTATACAGATAGAGTTGTAGTTTTCCGGGGAGACAAGAAATGAACTTACGACTAGCTTTGCTAGGTAGTTTTGCCATGGCCGCAGCTATGCCAGCCATTTCGCAGGACGCCAATGTTGAGGGGCGAGTGGTCAAGCTGGAAAAAGAAATGCGCGCTGTTCAGCGTGAAGTTTTCCCGAGCGGCACTGGTAAGTTTCTGGAACCCGACATCAGGGCAGCCGACCCAAAAACTGCAACCACAGGCGCATCATCAAGCGCGATTACCGATTTACTAGCGCGGGTCGATACGCTCGAGAGTGAGCTTGCAGTGCTGACCGGCAAGGTGGAACAGCAAGGCAACAGCATGCGTTCGGTCGAGATGCGGCTGAAATCGCTTGAGGCCGGAATGAACGCTCAGGCCGCTTCCGCTGTTTCTGCAGCTACGCCGGCAGCAATAGTAACCCCGGTTTCGACCAAACCGGTGACCAAACCTGCAACAACGGTCCCAACTGCGGCAAAGCCAGCCCCGGCACGTACTGCTGCGGTGGCCAAAATTGCGCGCCCTGCAACAGGCGACGCGTTCGACGACGGCTATAATTATGGCTACCGGCTTTGGGAGGCCAAATTTTTTCCCGAAGCGCAGATAACGCTCGATGAAACTGTCAAGAAATATTCAAAACATCCACGCGCAAGCTATGCCCGCAATCTGCTTGGGCGGGCGTGGCTCGATGATAAAAAACCGGCCACCGCAGTCAAGATTTTCTATGATAATTACAAGAACGATCCGCGCGGTGACCGGGCGCCAGAAAGCCTTTTCTTCCTTGGCTCGGCACTGACCGATCTGGGTAAGTCTGCGGAAGCGTGCGAAGCATTTGGCGAACTGGCAAAAGCCTATCCCGATGCGGTGACGGCTCGACTGGCCGAGAGGCTGGCCACCGGTCGCAGCAGGGCGAAGTGCAAATAACCTTAAGCGAAGGCGCTGCCCGATTTAACGAAGCGCTCGAACGGCTGGGCGCGCGTAATGACCGGATTTTGCTTGCCGTGTCCGGTGGTCCCGACAGCCTCGCCATGCTGTTGTTGGCCCATGCCGTGCTACCCGACCGCATTGTCGCGGCAACCGTCGATCATGGGCTTAGGCCAGAGGCTCGGGCGGAGGCCGATTTCGTCGCAAAACTGAGCGATGAACGCGGTATACCGCACCGCATCCTTACGCCCGACCAGCCGATCACCGGTAACATCCAATCGTCTGCACGAACTGCTCGATATGATTTGCTTCATCGGACAGCCGACCAATACGATTGCACGTTTATAGCAACGGCGCATCATGCCGACGATCAGCTCGAAACATTATTGATGCGGTTGGCACGCGGGAGCGGGGTCGACGGCATGTCCGGGGTCCGTCCGCGCAATGGAAAGATCATCCGGCCGTTGCTCGAATTTTCCAAATCAGAGTTAGAGGAAATTTGCCAGGCAGCAGGAATTTCCCCTGTTCGCGACCCCAGCAATGACAATGAAGAATTCGACCGCGTTGCCGTTCGTCAATGGCTGGCCGAGGCTCCTCGACTCTTTATGGCATCAAGGGCGAACCAAACGGCGTCCGCTATGCATGATGCTGGTAAGGCTCTAGCCTGGATGACCGAACAGCTTGCCGTTGCCCGTATTATTCACATAAATGATGAAATTCAGTGTGATGCTGCTGGTCTGCCAGCCGAGATGCAGCGTCGGTTGGTTCTGATTGCATTGTCGATGATTGATCCCGAACTGCGCCCGAGGGGCGACACGTTGATGCGAACTGTCGAAAAGTTATCGAGTGGCAAAACATCAACGGTCGGCAACATCTTGTGCAAGGGCGGAAGCGTCTGGAGCTTTTCCCATTCCCCGCCGCGCCGCGCAGGTTGATAGTTCGGTTGAATTTTCACGGTCGTTATATTGCCATTCACCCAATGCAGCCTACATAGTCCTTGAAATCCCCGCACGTATGAACCGACGGGAAGCAGACAAGGCAAAAATCGATGAACGACGATCAGGAACCAAAAGGCAACCCAATGCTGAAAAACATGGCCATTTGGTCAGGGGTTATCGTTGCCCTGCTGTTAATTGCGTCGATTTTCAGCGGTGGCGCGACCGAGGCGGCCAAGGGCATCAGCTATTCGGCATTTCGCGACAAGGTTGCGGCTGGCGAAGTCAAATCGGTGGCGATTGCTCCAGAGCGCATTACCGGTAAGCTTGAAAATGGTGAGAGCTTTGCGACCATCCCCATCCCCGGCGACGGCAGCCTCTATCAGCTTCTGGACGCTAATCAGGTAGATGTTCAGGGGAAGGCCGAAGAGTCGCCAAGCATCCTTCAGTATCTGTTGATTCAGGCGCTTCCGTTCCTGCTTATTCTGGGCATCGCATTTTTCGTACTTCGCCAGATGCAAAAGGGCAGCAGTTCGGGCGCTATGGGCTTTGGAAAATCGAAGGCGAAGTTGCTTACCGAAAAACATGGCAAGGTAACGTTTGAGGACGTTGCCGGTATCGACGAAGCACGCGAAGAATTGCAAGAGATCGTTGAGTTCCTGAAAGATCCGCACAAATTTTCGCGGCTCGGCGGTAAAATCCCCAAGGGTGCGCTGCTAGTTGGTTCACCCGGCACCGGCAAAACCTTGCTTGCTCGCGCTATTGCGGGCGAAGCGGGCGTTCCCTTCTTCTCGATATCGGGTTCTGATTTCGTTGAAATGTTTGTCGGCGTCGGCGCAAGCCGCGTCCGCGATATGTTCGAGCAAGCTAAAAAGAACGCGCCGTGCATCGTCTTCATCGACGAAATCGACGCGGTTGGTCGAAGCCGTGGCGCTGGCCTCGGTAACCAGAACGACGAGCGCGAACAAACATTGAACCAGTTGCTGGTCGAAATGGACGGCTTTGAGGCCAATGAAGGCGTCATCATCGTCGCCGCCACCAACCGTCCCGACGTGCTGGATCCGGCGCTGTTGCGTCCCGGCCGCTTCGACCGTCAGGTCGTCGTTCCTCGTCCCGATATCGATGGTCGCGTCAAAATTCTTGAAGTGCATATGAAGAAGGTGCCGTTGGCGCCCGACGTTGATGGCCGAGTGATTGCACGC
>JANPAM010000409.1:0-5140 GCA_031429915.1 Sphingomonadales bacterium
CAACCGCGTCGCGCTCGCCGATGCCGAGGCCAATGGCATCGTTTTTCTCGACGAGATCGACAAGATCGCTGTGTCCGATACACGCGGCGGCGGCTCGGTCAGCCGCGAAGGCGTTCAACGCGACCTCCTGCCTCTGATCGAGGGCACAACGGTCGCAACCAAATACGGCCCAATGAAAACCGACCATGTACTGTTCATCGCGTCGGGTGCGTTCCATGTATCGAAACCGAGCGATATGCTGCCCGAGTTGCAAGGCCGGTTGCCGATCAGGGTCGAGCTCCACGCACTGGAGCACAAGGATTTCGTTCGCATCCTCTCCGAAACCCGCGCCAATTTGCCCACCCAATATGCAGCTTTATTGGCAACCGAGGAGGTCGAGCTGACCTTCACCGACGATGCCATCGACGCGATCGCGCGAATTGCATTTGATGTGAACGCGAGCCTTGAAAACATCGGTGCGCGGCGGTTGCAGACGGTGATGGAAAAATTGCTCGAAGATATCAGCTTCGACGCCGAAGACCGCAAAGGTGATGCAATCACTATTGACGCCGCTTATGTGCAGAAGCAGCTTTCGGGCATTGCCAAGGACACCGACCTGTCTAAATATGTTCTCTAGATTGAACTCGACTATTACTCAGTAAGTCAGGGGAATATTTATGGGTCATCAGGGTGGATGTCATTGCGGCTCGGTTCGTTATGAAGTTAACGGCGAGCCACAGCATATCGCATTATGCCACTGCATGGATTGCCGAAAATCAGCAGGCGCGCCGATGGTAGCATGGGCAGCGTTTGCCGAGGATGAGTTCACCCTGTTGCAGGGAGAAATGACGACTTTCAATTCTTCCGGAGCCACATTACGCAGCTTCTGCACGAAATGCGGCACCGGCATCGCATATCGCAACGCCGAATTTTTGCCCGGCATTGTCGATATCCAAGCCGCAACGCTGGACAATCCGGACGCGTTGCCCGCGCAAGCGCATATCCAGACGGCAGAACGGATCGGCTGGATGGCCGAAGCTCATTCTTTGCCGCAGTTCGAGCGATTTCCTTCCGAGTAATTACCGAACAGCCGGGCTTGATGCACTTCCATTTGTAGGCGACACCACCAGCTTCCATGCTTTGTCGTTCACGAAATAGCGTTTTGCCAGTTCCTGCAGCCGCGCCGAAGTCACGTTGCTGTAGTCACCATACAGGCGACCCAATGCTGTAAAACGGGCGGTATCATATGTCGCGCCCTTCAACTGCCCGAGCCAGAACACATTGCCCGACGACGCTCGCTCGACCGCCTGCTTAACCGGTTCGACCGCTCGTTTCAGTTCGTCTGCGCTCACCGGATTTTTCGCCAGATCGGCAGCGACTTCGTTCGCAAACACGAAAAACCTGTCGACGTCACCTGGCTTCACCTGGGTGTAAGCCATTAAATACCCGCCGTTCGCAAAGTTGTCCGGCCAGTTGTTAGCCATGTCAGGGCTATAGCTTGCCGCCTGCTCGGCACGGAACTTTTCAAACAGGCGGTCCCGAAAGACGGCGGCCAAAATCTCGAGCTCGCGGCCTTCGCTGATACCAGCCAGTCCGCCGCCGGTCGGCCAGGCGATGACCGCCGCTGATTGGTCTGCGGGGCCTTTGTGGCTTAGCGTCACCGGCGAGTTCGACGTCGCGGCAGGAAAATTCAGCGCCAGAGCTTCAGCCGTAGGTGCGGTTGACGAACGCGGCTTCATCGCGCCAATACTGTTTTGCAATGCAGTTATCGCCGCATCTTTTTCGAAGTCGCCGAAGAGCATAACTTCAACTGGCCCCTGAGCAAGCAATGGTGCCCAATAGGCTTTGAATTTTTCCGCATCGATCTTTGCCACGTCGGCGGGGGCCGCCGACTTCCAGCGCGGGTCTTTATTGCTGAGCAGATATTCGAGATCACGCTGCAACACCGAAGTTGCCGACATTTCAAAACTGTCATAGCCCGATTTCGCCAGCGCTTTGGCGCGCTCGACCGGCAGCGGGTCCCAACCCGGATATTCCATCTTGGTCGCTATCAGCCTTAACTGGTCAGCCAAATCATCGGTGCGCGTATTTGCCGAAAATTCAAATGCGTCACTGTCGATACCAAAGCTGAGTTCGATCCGCCTGCCATTGACCATCTGGTCGATTTCGTTGCGTTTAAACTTGCCAACACCATTTTCACCCAGCACCAAGGGCCCGGCCCAAAGCAAACCACCCTGCTCCGGTGTCACCGCCTGATAGCCCTTACCAAACCGCACCAGAACGCGGACTTGCCCGCTTTCGGCCTTGTTGGGATAGAGCAACGCGCGAACGCCGTTGGACAGTTCGAGCTTGGTCATTTCCAGACGCGACAGCGTTTCTTGCGACAGGGTAGTGGCAGGCTTTCCGAGTTTGGGCAGAGCGGCGAAGGTAAGCGCGCTCTCGGTCAGCCTTGCCGATCTATTCGCAGTAACCGTTGCCGTAAGCGCCGATGCCATGCGATTATCGACATCGGGAATCGCGGTGGGTGTCGATAACATCATCCGGGTTACAGTGCCGGAAAACAGCGCTTTGGTTGACGCCAGCAATCGTTCGGGGGTGAACTTTTCTTTCATGCCCTCGTAGACCGCGATCACCGTGTTTGGCGCAGCCACGGTCTCTCGAATGTCAACCGCACGGACGATATCGTCGACCTGTTTGGACGCTGCCTCGAACGGGTAGCTATCGACCATTGTGCGAAGCGCATTGGCAAACAAGGTTCGCTCGCGGTCGATATCGGCTTTTGAAGGCGCATTTTCGACCGCATCGGCGATGACCGCGCGAACATCCTTCGTTGCCGCTTCCCACTTGCCGTCAATCGGCGTCACTGAAATCAGCGTTGCGTCGGCAGTGCGCGAGATATCTTCCTGAGCGACCTCGGCAAACAGATAGTTGCCACCGCTGCGAGCCGCCGGTTCCAGCCGCCGGTTGATGATCTGCGCCGCGAGCGCGTCAATCAGAAGCTGTTCGTTATACAGTATCGTGTCGTCGACTTTCTCCCACGGACGGACATAGGCCATGCTGACCGTTGTCGGCAGCGTAGATTCAACGACAACGCGCGTTGTATTGCCCGCCGCTACCGGCTTGCCGAATTCTGGTTCGGGTGCGCGCGGGCCGGTGCCTTTCCAGTCGCTGAAATATTTTTGCACCAGCTTGGCGAGGTTTGCAGGATCGGTGTCACCTGCAATCACTACAACGGCGTTTTCGGGGCGGTACCAGCGGTCGTGAAACGCGTTCAGCCGGACTGCGTCCGACGCGCGCAATGTCTCGGGCGTGCCGATTGTCGAGCGCGTAGCGAGCTTTTGCCCCTGAAACATATGTTCGCGCAAAGCGTCGCTATACACCTGCTGAGCGCCGCCACCTTCGCGCAGTTCGGCGAGAACGATGGCGCGTTCGGCGTTGAGTGCAACGTCGGAAATACGCGGGTTGCGGATCATGCCGGAGATGATCTTGATCGATTCGTCGAGCTTTTCGGGCGCGGCATTGGGCAGGTCGAGCTTGTAAACCGTCTGCGTTGGCGTCGTCTGCGCGTTGCTGTCGCTGCCGAATGTTACGCCGAAACGCTGCCAGATGCGCTTTGCTTCGCCGTCGGGTACGAAGGTTGAACCGCGAAACGACAGATGCTCGATCAGATGAGCAAAACCTTGCTCGTCATCGTTTTCGTGGAGCGCGCCAGCGTCGATGCGGACTCGGATCGACACCTGCCCCGCCGGCACATCATTCTTCTTCACCGCATAGCGAAGCCCGTTGGGCAGCTCGCCAAAGGTCCAGCTGGTATCAACCGGAACATCGCTGCCTTCGTATAGCCAAGGCTGTTTGACCGGCGATGCTTTGACCGCCGACGCGGGCGCGACGCCTTGGGCATAAGCGGCGGGGGCCAGCAGCAATGCCGCGGCGACGAGGGCGTGGGAGAATATGCGCATATAATTCCTATATTGCGGGGGCGGGTTGACGGCAGATGAACGAGGCGACCAAGTGCCGCCTATATTCCACCGTCGACGCTGTCACGGCCGATTGCCATGAGTCCAGCTATCAACGCTTCGACACATTCGTTCAATTTGACCGCATCGGTCGTGCGAACAACAAAATTCGCGCCGACCTTGCCTTCGCGGAAGAAAGGGTAGCTGCCGATCTGGCACCCCTCGTGCGCTTTTTCGGTTGCGCCCAACAAAGTGGCGACTTCGCTTTCTGCGACCCAGCAACCGATCTGATGCGAGAGCAAAGGAGCGCCGCCCTCCAACTGGCCGGTCAGCGCGTCGAGCATCCCTGCGGTAATGTGCGGCACGCCAGCCATAATGAAGATATTGCCAACGCGAATACCGGGAGCGCCCGACATCTTGTTTGGAATGAGGTCAGCCCCCGCCGGAACCCGAGCCATCCGCAAACGGCCCTCGTTGATCCCGCCGCGAGTCTCATAGTATTTATGCAGCACCGCACTCGCCTCGGGATGGATAACCACCTCGACGCCCAAGGCCGCTGCAATTGCGTCCACCGTGATGTCATCATGCGTCGGGCCAATGCCGCCGGTGGTGAACAGATAATCGTTGCGGGCGCGCAGCGTATTGACGGCCTCGACAATCGACTCCTCGACATCGGCGACGACGCGGACTTCGCGCAGGCGAATGCCCTGGATATTCAGCCATAAAGCAATCTGGCTGATATTCTTGTCCTGCGTGCGGCCGGAGAGGATTTCATCGCCGATAATCACAAGCGCGGCGGTGTAGATGCGGGATTCTGTCATGGTCACGCGATAGCCGACAACTGCCCCCTCGCAAAGCGGGGAAAAAGCCTCTATATCGTGCACATGGATCAATATGTAAGCGTCACGCCCGCCGAGGCAGGAATATCCCGCGACGGGGTTATTAAATTACACGGGGCCGAGGGCTTTGCCGGTATGCGCGCCGCCGGAAGGCTTGCCGCCGAGATACTCGACGCGCTGGTGCCGCATGTCGTGCCGGGAGTCAGCACCGAAGAACTCGACGATATCGTGCGCGAAATGACGCTGCGCGGTGGCGGGGTTCCGGCGACTTTGGGCTACCGCGGCTACACGCATAGCTGCTGCATTTCGGTCAATCACGTCATCTGCCACGGCATTCCGTCGGAGAAAAAGCTTAAGGACGGCGAT
>JANPAM010000410.1:0-2115 GCA_031429915.1 Sphingomonadales bacterium
GACCTTAAGACGGCCTTCTTCGATTTCAAACCGCGGCAAAGCTGAACGCGTTGAGGACTGAAATGCCTTGCGACCGGTAAACTGCGCATCGAACGGCGCCAGCGCCGCCTTCAAAGGCAAAACCTTGCGGATTTCGCAGCAGCCATCTGGATCGTATGACCAGCGTAGCCCAGTCTCATCCTTCCTTGCTAGCAATGCCGGGTCGGGTGTCAGGATGCGCATGTCGGTGAGGCCCAACCGTTGGCGGAGCTCCTCGCGGTATGTGATGGTTTCAGGAAAATGCTTTCCGGTTTCGAGAAACAGGACCGGCACGCTTCGATCAATGCTGGCGATCAGGTGAAGCAACACGGACGACTCAGCGCCGAAGCTCGAAACAATCGCGGCGTCGCCCAGCATATTTTCCTGGAGCAATATCGTCAGCATCTCGACCGTATCGCGTCCGCGAAACATATTGTTCAGCCGAACGGCGTCGGCGTCGGCGTCGGCATAACGCGGCGCGGTGTCGATTCGGTCGATGATGCGGACGTGTTCACCCATGGCGAAGTTTCCAAACGGGAACAGCGGCATCGGCCGCCCGCTGATAGACATTCTCGTAACGCGCAAATGCCGCGTCAACATCGGCAGGGTTGAGCGATCCTTCGGGGGCAAAACTGTCGAAGCCGCAGCGGCGCATGAAGGCGATCTGGTCAACGAGCACATCGCCCTGAGCGCGTAATTCGCCGGTGTAGCCTGCCTCTCGCAGTATCCGTGCAGAGCTATAACCACGGCCATCACGGTATTTGGGGAAGGCTACCTCAATGAGTGCTAACCGGTCGAGAAACGGCAACAACGCACGCGCATCGTCGTCTGGTTCAAGCCGGACAGCAGTTGAATTGGACTGGTCCAAAAACGCATCCAGAGTAACCGAAGGCTGTTCATGGACTTCGTCATCGCGGTAACGGAACTCAACCATAGATCGCCTCCTTGAACGGATCGAGGCCGACACGGCGGTAGGTGTCGATGAAACGCTCGTCGCCTTCGCGGAGCGATTTGTAGACCTCGGTTGCCTTCTCCACTGCGTCGACGACGCCGTCTTCGCTGAATCCGGGACCGATGATTTTGCCGATGCTAACGTCTTCAGCGCCCGAGCCGCCGAAGGTTAGTTGGTAATTTTCAACGCCCTTCCGGTCGACACCCAAAATGCCGATATGTCCGGCGTGATGATGTCCGCAGGCATTGATGCAGCCCGATATTTTGAGCTTCAGTTCGCCCAGATCGCGCTGCCGGTCCATGTCGGCAAAGCGGGTTGCGATTTTCTGCGCAACCGGAATCGAGCGAGCATTGGCGAGGCTGCAATAATCGAGGCCGGGGCAGGCGATGATGTCGCTGATAAGATCGAGGTTGGCGTCGGCCAACTCGGCTTCACGCAGCGCGCTCCACACTGCATATAGATCGCGCTTCGCGACATGCGGCAGCACGATGTTCTGCGCATGGGTCACGCGCAGTTCGTCGAAGCTGTATTCCTTGGCAAGCTCGGCCATCACGTCGATCTGGTCGGCGCTGGCGTCGCCCGGAATGCCGCCGATGGGCTTCAGGCTGATATTGACGATGGCGTAGCCGGCCTGCTTGTGCGGCTTTACATTCTGGTCGAGCCACACCGCGAAGTCGGGGTCGCTGCGGTCCAAGTCTTCGCTCCCGCTCTCGAACGCCGGTGGTGCAAAGAACGCACTGATGCGGTCGAATTCGGCCAAGGGCGGGTCGATACCTAACGTCTTCACATGCGCAAATTCTTCGGCAACTTGAGCGCGATATGCGTCTGCACCGATTTCGTGGACAAGGATCTTTATCCGCGCTTTGTAGATATTATCGCGGCGGCCATGGCGGTTGTAAACGCGAAGGCAGGCCTCGACATAGCTCAGCAAATCTTCGGCGCGAACGAACGGGTTGATCTCGGGCGCGATCATCGGCGTACGGCCCATGCCGCCGCCAACAAATACTCGACCGCCCAGCACGCCGTCCCGCTTGCCCAGCTCAATACCGATATCATGCAGCCGCATCGCAGCGCGGTCTTCGGGCGACGCAATGACCGCAATCTTGAATTTGCGCGGCAAATAGCTGAATTCGGGATGAAATGTT
>JANPAM010000411.1:0-2310 GCA_031429915.1 Sphingomonadales bacterium
GCCAAGCAAGGATATTCCAAGCCGGTGCTTTTGAGCCCGCGCTTTCAATGTGCCGTCGGTGATCTGACCGTTGGCGGCTTGCAATGCTTCAGCAAGAAGGTCGGCTTCAAGCCTTGCAAAACCTTCGGTAAGCGCTTCGGACCGTGCCGACTTGAACTCGGCCGAACGGCGACGCTCGGCATATACGGTGCTGCTGCTGATGCCAGCGACCCGAGCCGATGCCGAAACATTGGCTGTTTCTGACAGGTGAGCAAAGAACAGCTTTCGCTTGGCCGCGTTCAGCCGCACATCAATTTTCTTGGGCACAGATGCTTTGACCATCCGAAGCCTCCTCTCGATTTCACACATAAAAATAGGCCTCATAGATCGCTCTTCGGGCCCGCTCAGCAATCTGGGGCCAAGCCCCGCTTGCGAATCATTATTTTCGACTATGCCTAACTCTAACCAAACAGTGTGACGATGTCAACTGATTTTATCCATATAGGTTTGTATGGGCGCCAAACGTGCGGTTTGAGGGTTTTTCTGGAACAAATCTGACTTTGACGCATTTTTGTCAGTGCATGGGAGAAATATCATGACGGAAGAACGAATTACGGAACGTACCGATCTGGACGGCAACGTAACCGAACGCATCATCGAACGCGGTGAGCCGACGGTAGCGGTTACTCCGGTAGCGATGGCCCCCGCATCGACTGGCGGCGGAATGAGCGGGATCGTTATCGTCCTTTTGTTGTTGGCTTTGGCGGTTGGTGGCTATTTCTTGCTGACCCAGACAGCCGAGAACAAGCAAGATGCGGCCGTCGCTGAAGCAGCCGACAATGTTGGCGAAGCCGCGAAGAAAGTCGGCGACAGCGTTGAGAAAGCTGCCGAAAAACTTACAAACTAATCATCAATCAATTCAACCGTGGCCGCGCTCAAGTTCCCGAAAGGAACCTGACGCGGCTTCACGCGTTTGGTTCTCATGACGATACCGAAAAATGCGCTTGTTCTTGTGGTCGATGGCCGCAAGATGCTGTTTCTTCGCAATCAGGGTGAAGGCGATCACGTCCAGCTGGTCACCGATGCCCACCATGAGCGCGACGACCAAAAAGATCATGAACTCAAATCCGATGCGCCCGGACTCGGTGCACAACGAGGGGGTTATGGTCGCCCGGCGATGGACGAAACCGATTTCCACCAGCTCGATGAAGATCGCTACGCCGCCGACGCAGCCGATCAGCTGCGTGTCCGTGCGCTCGCGGGTGATTTTGAAGCTTTGGTCATTGTCGCCCCGCCGAAGACGCTCGGCGAATTGCGCAAACATCTGCACAAAGAGGTCGAGCGCCGGGTAGTGATGGAACTGGCCAAGGAAATGACTGACCGACCACTTCCCGATATTGCCGCCATGCTGATGGGCCGTTCATTTCCGCCAAATTAGGCCGATTATGCGCCCAAACAGCATACCAACATATGTTGTTGTAAGTTGTTCCACAAATTGTAAATTATCGCCACTTCTCGCCCAATGTTATTTTAGGGCGCGTAAATTGGGGATATATGCAAGCTTCAGCCGCTCCTGCCGCTCAGTGCGTCATTCTGCTCGTCGACGACGAGCCGTTGGTGCGTATGGGTGTCGCGCTTTTGCTTGAAGACTTGGATTATTCGGTGTTGCAGGCGTCGACTGCTGCTCAGGCTTTGGATTTACTGTCTGAAAACCCCGACGTCGGGATATTGATGACCGATTTCCGGATGCCGGATTGCGATGGGTTGGAGATGATCGCCCGTGCGAAAGAAGTGTCGCCTTCGATAAAAGCAATTTTGATGACCGGTTATTCTGCCGATGATGATCGCTTCGCAGTTTCCAATACGCCCCGCCTCGCCAAACCATTTGGCATATCCGAGCTTGAGCAGGCGTTGAAAGTAAGCTGCTAGTCGCACTGCAGTTGTGCGAACGCATACAAAACATCATGCCTTCGGTGTATTGATCTCAAGCCAGTTATTCTGCCGGTACCATTTCGTGATGATATGCTTCACCCCCGCCTTCACCGGGGTTCCACTATGGAGCGTCTTGTAGTTCAGCGTACCGTCAGGCTTAACGTTATTCCAGATCAGCATCATTCCGGCCTGCGGCCTGACACCGATGCCGATGTGCGGGAATTCGGTGGTGCCGCCGTCTTCTGGTTCATTGAGAAAAATCATCGCGGTCCAGCTCCGTTGGCCGCCCTGCTTCGCTTCGGTATCCCAATATTCCTGGCTGGTGTGGAAAAAGTCGTGATGCGCCTTGAATTCCTGGCCGACATGGTAGCGCTGCCCCTGCATCGTTTCGGCATAACC
>JANPAM010000412.1:0-1605 GCA_031429915.1 Sphingomonadales bacterium
GCACACCTGGCAGCGAGGTGACTTTCGTCCGGTTGACCGCCGCCAGCGCTGCCCTCGCCTCGAAACGCGGCAGCATGATTATTTCGCCGCCATTGCAAATCGTCCGGTTAAGCACGGTCGCGTTCGCAAATACGTGGAAGAACGGCAGCACGCCCAGAATGCGGTCGTCCAACGGCGCCTCGGGATTGTTGAACCGCGATTCAGGGTCGATGCAGTTAATCTGCCGCGCATTGGCGGTGATGTTCTGGTGGCTGAGCATCGCGCCCTTGGGCGTGCCCGTGGTGCCGCCGGTATATTGCAATTGAGCGATATCGGTTTCGGGGTCGCAAGGCTGAACGACGTAGTTGCCGTCGTTCGCCAGCAGGTCGGCATAGAGCGTAATTCGCGGATCGTTCGGAATAGCAGCGATATCCTTGCGCTTGAACAAGCGGTAGGCCAAGCTTTTCGCGAGCGGCAATGCCTCGGCGATGCTGCCGACGATGAGCTCCTTAAGGCCTGACTGGTCAAGCACCTTGATCGCATTCGGCAACAATGCCGCCGCCGACACGGTAAACAATATGGTCGTCCCGCTATCTGCAACCTGATGCGCCAATTCGTCGACCGAATAGAGCGGCGAAAAATTGACCACCGTCGCGCCAGCCGCCAGAGCGCCGTAATACGCCGCGATATAATGCGGCACGTTGGGCAGGAACAGACCGACCTGATCGCCCTTGCCTATCCCCTTGTCCTGCAAACCTTTTGCAACGCGGCACACAGCGTCAGCCATCTCGGCATAGCTATATTTTCGGCCCATGAAGTCGGCGAGCGCCGCATTGCCCATCCGCTCCACAGACTGGAAAAACATATCGTGAAGCGCCAGCGGCGCGAATTGCTGATCCCATTTGGTCGGGTGCAGATAATTTTCAGTCCAAAAGGTCATTGCGACACGATGCGATATTATTTCGAACTATACCAGCCCACACCGTCGCGGACTTCGACCGTCGCTCGGCCAGCACGTTCGAGATAGCGCAAATGCGCCATCGCTTCACCGGTAGCGAGACCGTAAATGGAGTCGTCGATGGGCCGTCCGAACAGCAGCCCGAAGGTATCGACGGCGCGCATTTCTTTTTCGCGAAGCGCCGCCTCCAACCGGTCGAGCTGTTCATGATGCCCCGATGCCAGTCTGTCGAGCCGAACATGCACACCCTTGAACGGAAAACCATGCGCCGGCAGCACCAGCATATCGTCGGGCAACGCTGCCCGGAATTTGGCAATCGAGGCCAGCCATTCGGCCAGCGGATCGGCGTCGGGCTCGCTGTCCATGATCGATACGTTCGAGGTAATACGCGGCAATATCTGATCGCCAGCGATAATCACGCCGTTTTGGTGGTCAACCATACAGGCATGTTCAGGCGTATGCCCGCCGCCAGTCAAAATGTGCCAGTCGCGATTGCCGACGCGGACCACCGCATTATCATCAAGCCGGTGGTGCCCGCTCGGCAACCGCGAAACGGCGCGGGCGAAGTTGCCCCAACCGCCACTCCGCATTTTGTCGAGCCGCTCTTCGTCATAGCCGTAGGATTTGCGCAAACGCAGAATGTCCTCGGGCGGATGCTCCTTGATGTC
>JANPAM010000413.1:0-4145 GCA_031429915.1 Sphingomonadales bacterium
AATCCTTTCGTGGGTGCCGCTTCGGCTACGCGGGCAACATATTGGTCAAGGATATCGAAATGTTCGTTAACACCAGTCCCTTCGGCCCAATCCCCTGTCGCCGCCATCGTGCCGAGCAGTTGGATATCGGCGCCGAAAAACGGTCCTCCCTGAAGTACCATCTTGAAGCCGTTATAATTGGCGGGATTATGGCTGCCGGTTATCTCTATGCCACCATCGACGTCATCTAGCGCTGCCTCGGCATAATATAGCATCGGCGTTGGCCCCATACCAACGCGGACGACATCGACGCCGCTGTCGTTAAGGCCGCGTACCAGCGCTTCTTCCAGCATCGGCGAACTGACCCGGCCATCATAGCCGACCGCCGCCTTTTTGCCGCCAGCCCGAACAAGGCAAGTGCCAAAGCCGCGGCCAATGGCGTAGGCGTCGTCGGCCCCCAGCGTTTCGCCGATGATGCCACGGATGTCATATTCACGCAGCGAAGTGGGGTGGAATTCATGAGTCATATCATGTCCTGCAAAAAATGGCCGAAGCGGGGGTTACCGCGCTTTGCGGTTCAAATCATCTAACAAAAGATCGCGGGCTTTGTTCAATTCGGCGGCGCGGGCCTCGTCGCCACCACGGTCGGGATGGGTTTCGGTAATAAGCGCCCGGTGACGCGTTTTGATTTGCTCGGCATTGTCAAAGCGAGACACGCCAAGCAGTATCTGTGCTTTGTCCAGACTGTGCTGGTCGGCTGGCTTCGGTGCATCCGCTTTGATCCGGGTAGACATCCCGCGAAACCACAAAGCCGACAGACCAAGCGCGATCAGACCGCCGACTAACTGACCACGCGCCAGCAGCCCTGCCCCCGAAACAAATAGGATAACCGGTGGAATTTGGGCGGTTCCAATCCGACCCGTCCACCAGGCCCAGCCGAGCACAAGCGCGATAAGCCCGGCGAGTAAGATCATATCAAAACGGTCTCGTGAATCTCGGGCAGGGCAAGGCCTGTAACCAGTTCGCGCAGCTCCTGCCGAGCAACGATATGCGCAGTGGCAAGTTGGCCCAGATGCCCCTTGTCGATAAGCGTCAGCCCCGAAGGGAACAGTTCGCGGTAAATGACTCGTTCGTTGAGGCCGGGTACCGAACGAAACCCGACTCGCTTCGACAGTTCGGCAATCGCCTCGGTCATCCGCTGCTGGTTGCGCGCCTCCATATTGTGAAGCCGGTTGCGCACCACGACCCAGTCGATTGTTACCCCGTCGGACTTCGCCCGGGCCTTGCGCGCTTCCCAGATGAGCTCGGCATAAAAGCTAAGCCGCTTTACCTTGAAATTTTCTGGATCAACCTGGCCAATAAGATCGAAATCGACGAAGCTGTCGTTGATCGGTGTCACCAGAGTATGTGCACGGGTCGCCACAAAGCGCGCATATTTGTCATCGCGGCCGGGCGTGTCGAAAATCAGGAAATCATGGTCCTTTTGCAGACTGTCGACTTGGCGTTCCAGCGTCGCTTGCGAATCATTTTCGAATACTTCGAAATGCGGCATCGGCAGGGTAATACTGCGTCGTTTGATCGTTTCGCGGCGGTTTTCCAGATAGCGGTACATGGTGCGCTGACGCGAATCGAGGTCGATACACGCCACCCGGCTCCCGCGCGACGCCAGTGCAATCGCCACGTGGACCGCGGTGGTCGATTTCCCAGTGCCGCCTTTTTCATTGGCGAAAACGATATGATGTGCCCCGGCCATTTGCCGCTTATGCCCCTATTCTCGATAAAGGCCTTGAAAAGCCAAGACCGTGTCCCGCATAGCAGGCCCCATACAGGCCAATAACCAAGGCGGCGGGCGCGTGCAAATCATCAATCAACTTGACTCATTGCGGGACGGAATTTTGGCACTGCGTAAGGCCAAAGGCCGGATTGCGCTGGTGCCGACAATGGGCGCGTTGCATGCCGGACATATGGCGCTGGTCGAGGCAGCGAAAGCGAATGCCGATGCCGTTGTGGTTTCGATCTTTGTCAATCCGACCCAGTTCGGACCGAATGAAGATCTCGACGCGTATCCAAGGACATTCGAAAGCGATTGCGCGAAATTGCTAGATGCGGGCATCGACCTGTTATGGGCACCCGCTTCATCGACTGTTTATCCATCGGGCTTTGCCAGCAAGGTACATGTGGATGGCCCGAGCGCCGGATATGACGGCGCGGCGCGACCCGGGCATTTCGACGGGGTGGCGCTCGTCGTGGCGAAATTGTTCAATCAGGTCACGCCCGATGTCGCCTTCTTCGGAGAAAAGGATTTTCAACAACTCGCGGTCATTCGCCAAATGGCGAGCGATCTCGACTTTTCGCTGGAAATCATCGGCGTGCCGATAGTCCGCGACGTCGATGGATTGGCGCTTTCATCACGCAATGCCTATTTGCGCATTGAGGAGCGAAGCGCGGCGCTGGCTTTACCCCGGGCTTTGAACGATGCGGCAGATGCAGTTCGGTCGGGGGGCGACGTTTCCCAAATACTGGCACAAGCAAGTGATAAATTGAAAGCGGCGGGATTTTCGCGAGTAGATTATTTCGCGCTTGCCGATGCCCTGACACTCGAACCGCTTGACCATTATGATGGCCGCAAAGCACGGATTTTGGCAGCTGCAAAGATCGGCAAAACCCGGTTGATCGACAACATCGCCCTGTAAACTTTGCCCGCCGATCAACTTTCGGTGAATGCATTAACCATTTGTTGACCATATTTGGACGAAATTGAACTCGCACAATGGGTGTGGGGGGCAGAATATGGGCAACAGTTTAAAAAGCGCGACCTTTCTGATGGAAAGCCGCATGGCAGATGCCGCACGCGGCGACGCTGATGCGCTCTATGATTTAGGCATGGCTTACTCGACCGGCAGCGGTGGGGTCGATATCGACATGATCGAAGCGCATAAATGGTTCAATCTCGCCGCACTCAACGGTAGCGAAGAAGCGATGATGTGCAGAGCCGATATTTCCGACGACATGACAGCGCGCGAGATTGCCGAAGCTCAACGCCAGGCGCGCGCATGGCTGCAATCGACCGAACGCCGAGCCGCCTGACCCGCTTTTACAGGACATTTGCGGCGTGGGTGAATATACCGCGTTCAGAAACTGAAACAGTTGAAAGCTGAACGCCAAATGGCCGCACCTATTATAGTCACCGGCGCTGCCGGATTTATCGGCCATTCGGTCGCGCACCGACTGCTTGACCGTGGCGAGCGGGTAATCGGCGTCGATATCTGCAATGATTATTACGACCCAGCGCTGAAAGAAGCGCGGCTGGCCACATTCACAAACAAGCAGGCATTTTCGTTCGAACGGATGGATATTGCCGACGCGGCAGCAATGGCCGCGCTGGTGCGCGATAACGAAGTGACTCGGGTAGTCCATCTCGCCGCTCAGGCTGGCGTGCGCTACAGCATACAAAACCCGTTCGCTTATGAACATTCAAACCTTGCGGGGCATTTGTCGGTGATGGAATCCTGCCGCCATGCCGAGGGTTTTCAGCATCTGGTCTACGCTTCCTCAAGCTCGGTTTATGGGGAAAAGCCGATGGGCGGCGCCGGTTTTAGCGAAGACGAGCCTGCCACCGATCCGGTTTCACTTTATGCAGCCACCAAGCGCGCGTGCGAATTGATGAGCAAGTCTTACGCCACGCTCTATAAACTCCCGCAGACCGGCCTTCGCTTTTTCACCGTTTACGGCCCGTGGGGTCGGCCGGATATGGCCTATTTCAGCTTTACTCAGAAGATTTTGAAGGGCGAAGCGATTGAGGTTTATGGCGAGGGCAAAATGGCGCGCGATTTTACCTATATCGACGACATCGTAGATGGAGTAATTGGCGCGCTTGACCTGCCTCCGGCAGCGGGAGAACACAGGGTTCTCAACATCGGCGACAGCCACCCTGTTGGTCTGATGGAAATGATCGAAATGCTTGAAAAGGCCATTGGACGCGAAGCCGTGAAAATCATGCGGCCGATGCAGCCCGGCGATGTCACCGCAACCTATGCCGATGTGTCAAAGCTCAGGGCGCTGACTGGATACCAGCCGCAGGTAATGTTGGCGGAAGGTCTCCAACGCTTTGCCGACTGGTATGCGGAGTATTACGGCGCGTCGTAACGTGCCTTCCATTCAGCGAA
>JANPAM010000414.1:0-2001 GCA_031429915.1 Sphingomonadales bacterium
TGTCGTACGCGACGGAAGCGTCGTCTCGGCCGGCGCTGGAGTTTCAGTTCCGGCGGGTGCGCGTATGATCGACGCGAGCGGCAAATGGGTAACCCCCGGAGTGTTCGCAGGGTTCAGCCGTATTGGTCTTTCGGAAGTCGACGCGGTTAATGGCACCAATGACAAAAGCGGCGGCAAGAGCGGCTTTTCGGCGGGCATCGATATCGCGCCAGCCATCGACCCGTTCCGCACCCCGTTTGCCGTCAACCGGTCGGCGGGGGTAACCCGCGCAGTCGTCGCGCCTGACGCTGGAGACAATATGTTTGCAGGGCAAGGTGCGATTGCCGACCTCGGCGTCGACGCTTCGCCGATTACCAAGCCCCGCGCCTTTCAGTTCGCTGAATTTGGCGAAGCTGGGGCCGGCCTTACTGGCGGCAGCCGAGCTGGTACGTTTGCCACATTCCGCGCAATGCTTCGCGAGGCGCAGGAATATTCAGCAAACAAGGCGAACTTCGATGACGAACTTCTCCGTGCCGAAGATGCCCGGGCGTTACTTCCCGTGCTTCGCGGAGACACAAGGTTGCTGATCCATGTCGAAGGTGCGAATGACATGCTCAACCTGATTGCACTCGGCAAAGAATTTGCCGATGTAAAAATGGTGTTTGTCGGTGCCAGCGAGGGCTGGCGCGTTGCTCCCCAACTGGCGCAGGCGGGCATCCCCGTAATTGCTTCGGCGCTCAACGACCTGCCTGCCAGCTTTGAAATGGCGGGGGCAACGCAATCCAACATCGGTCGGATGAAGGACGCAGGCGTCAAGGTTGCGATCGGGATGATCAACGACCGCGATTCCCACCAGCTGCGTTACTCGACCCAATATGCTGGCAATCTGGTCAGCCTGCAGCGCGTACCAGGCGCGACCGGGCTTAGCTGGGACGAAGCGTTTGCGACGATTAGTTCGGTTCCCGCCGATATCATGGGTGTAGGCGACCGCTTGGGTAGCCTGAAAACGGGCAAGGCTGCCGACGTCGTTGTTTGGGACGGCGACCCGCTCGAGCTGTCGAGCGCACCGGTGGTTGTCATCATAGACGGCGTCGAACAACCGCTCGGCAACCGTCAGCAGCGGCTGCGCGACCGATACGCAAGACCAACCGAGGGCGATTTGCCAAAGGCCTATGACAGGTAGATACAATATCTGCTAAGGCGCAAGTAGTCCGGGGGCCGGAGGATTAAACTTGAGCGGTTATTTAATGCTCGTTCTCGCAAGCATTTCGTTTGTCGGAACCCATTTTTTGATGTCCCATCCGATGCGCAAGGAACTGATGCGCATTTTCCGCTTCAACGGTTTTATGCTCGTCTACTCGACGGTGTCACTGCTCACCTTTGGCTGGATGGCCTTCGAATTTGGGCGGGCTCCAAAGGATGTACCTCTCTGGCCAGCAGGTGATGTCGTCTGGATAGTGGCGACGGCGATAATGCTGATGGCGTCGATATTGTTCGTCGGTTCGTTTATTCGAAATCCGTCCTTACCCGGAATGCCAGATAAGATGGCGACGCAAAAACCGTTCGGCGTTTACAAAGTGACGCGGCACCCGATGATGTGGAGCTTCGCAATGTGGGGCGTGGCACACATACTTGTCGCAGCGCGGCCCGATAACTTTATATTCTCCGGTGCTTTTATCTTTTTGGCTTTGGCGGGTGCCAAGGCGCAGGAAATCAAGAAGGCGAGGTTGGTCGGTGTTGAGTGGGATGCCTGGCTTCGACAGACGAGCTTCGGGCTTCGGCTCGGGCAGTCGGGTCGCGTTGGTATTTGGCCCTTCGCTGCGGGCCTGACTTTATGGCTTGGCGCAAGTTGGGCGCATGGGTATTTTGCTGGATTTCCGGCGGGGGTGTTTAGGTGGCTATAGGCTCCTACAACCGCACCATCCGCATTCCCTGCTCACCATAACGCGGGCCAGCTGTGCCACCGCGCGGGGCGGCTGCGTCGAGCGCGGCCAAGTCGGTCGCATCAAGTGCGACATCCGC
>JANPAM010000415.1:0-1744 GCA_031429915.1 Sphingomonadales bacterium
GCTGCATCGAAACTGGCCGAAGCGATGTTTAAGGACTTCCCCGGCGTGTCAGGTGAGACTATCCGCGTTCCATGAGCATCACTGACATAAACGCCGCTTTCGACAGCGGCAACATCATCGTCCACAGCATCAACGGTGCAACCGCGAGCCTTGGCATCCGCAAGGACAAGGATTCTGAGTTCGCGCAGTGGTTTCATTTCCGAGTCACTTGCGTGGCGGGCGAAGAAATCACGCTGCGCATTACTGGCTTGGAAGGTAGCGCATATCCGGGAGGCTGGCCCGATTATAACGCCTGCGTTTCCGAAGACCGCGATTATTGGGGCCGGGCTCCTTCGACCTATGACAAAAACGATGACGGCGGCACACTGACCATCCGTTACACGCCAGCGAGCGACCTGTGCTGGTTTGCGTATTTCGCGCCGTTTAGCATGGAACGGCACCATGATCTGGTCGCCGATATCGCGGGGCATGAAGGCGTCGAATATCGTTGCCTTGGCCATAGCCTTGAAGGCCAGCCGATAGATTGCCTCGAAATAGGTGACGGTGACATTCAGGTCTGGCTCTATGGCCGCCAGCATCCCGGCGAAACGCAGGCTGAGTTTTGGATGGAGGGCGCGCTGGCGATGCTAACCGACCCTGCCGATCCCCACGCGAAAACCTTGCGCCAGAAATGTAGGCTGCATATCGTGCCGAACTGCAACCCCGACGGCAGCTGTCGCGGACATTTGCGCACCAATTATGTCGGCATAAACCTGAACCGGGAATGGGCAACGCCGACGCTTGAAAAAAGCCCCGAGGTTTTGGCTATCCGAAACGCGATGGATGAAAGCGGAGTACACTGGGCAATGGACGTCCACGGCGACGAAGCCATCCCCGCCGCCTTCATCGCCGGTTTTCACGGCATTCCGTCATGGACCGACAAGCAAGGCGCGCGGTACGACGCATTCCTGAAACGCCTGTCCGACCGAACCCCCGATTTCCAGACCAAGCTTGGCTATCCAATCGCGGGTGCTGGCAAGGCGAACCTGACGATGTCGACCAACCAGTTGGCCGAGCGCTTTGGCTGCGTAAGCATGACGTTGGAAATGCCGTTCAAAGACAATCACGAACTGCCCGAGCCCGAACAAGGCTGGTCACCCGAACGAAGCATGTTGCTGGCAAGGGAGTGTCTGGCGACGTTGGCGGAGATGGTTTGAGGGCAATCGATGCACATCATAAAAGACGATCTAACCGGCCCCGAAATCCGCGACCTTCTCGAAACGCACTTTGCCGGGATGCTCGCGAGTTCTCCGCCGGGCAGTTGTCATTTCCTAGATTTTGACGGGCTGAACGCCCCAGATGTCACCTTCTGGTCGATTTGGGACGGCACGAGTCTCGCAGGCTGCGGGGCGGTCAAGGAATTGTCGGCGACGCATGGCGAGGTCAAGTCGATGCGGACTCATGCAGATCACTTACGCAAAGGTGTGGGTGCGCGGATGATGGAGCATATTATCGCGACGGCTCGCGAACGTGGCTATGACCGGATAAGCCTCGAGACTGGATCGACGCCGGATTTCGACGCGTCACACGCGCTGTATCTGCGGTATGGATTTGAATATTGCCCGCCGTTTGGCAGTTATGTTGAGGACCCGTTTAGCCGGTATATGACGTTGGCGATTGACGGCTAGCGAGGGGATTTTGCGTTTCACAAAAGCCACAAAGGAAAAAAAGGCAATAAGGGAATCATTTCTCGTAAACTCTGTTC
>JANPAM010000416.1:0-2705 GCA_031429915.1 Sphingomonadales bacterium
GGCGCAGCGCCAATCCCGCTCGAACTGCTCCGCCAGTGCATTAAGATGTTCGGCGCGCAGTTTATTCAGGTTTACGGGATGACCGAGACCACCGGCACGATTTGCATGTTGCCGCCCGAGGATCATGATCCGGCAGGAAACGACCGGATGCGCTCGGCGGGCAAGCCATTGCCCGGGGTCGAGCTTCGGGTCGTTGATAACGCGGGGCAGGATTTGCCGGTGGGCGATGTCGGCGAGATATGGACGCGTTCATCGAATAACATGCTTGGTTACTGGAACCTGCCCGACGCGACCAAAGGAACGATGGCTGATGGCGGTTGGGTGAGGACTGGCGATGCCGGATATCTCGACGCCGACGGTTATCTCTACATCCACGACCGGGTGAAGGACATGATCATCACTGGCGGTGAGAATGTATATCCAGCCGAGGTCGAGAGTGCGATTTACGGCCATCCCGACATCTTAGAAGTGGCGGTGATAGGTGTGCCCGACGACAAATGGGGCGAGAGCGTGAAGGCGATTTGCGTACCCAGACCGGGCGCTCAAATCGATGCCAACAGCGTTATGTCATGGGCCCGCGAACGGATTGCCGGGTTCAAGACGCCGAAGTCGGTCGATGTCATCGCGGCACTGCCACGAAACGCCTCGGGTAAAATCCTCCGCAAAGATTTGCGCGCGCCGTATTGGGAAGGGCGCGAACGGCAGGTGAATTAGCTCAACGACCAACGCTTGAATAGGCAAAGCCTGCGGCCTCTGCATCGGCAGGGCGATAGATGTTGCGCAAATCTACCAAGGCATCGCCCTTCATCGCCGCGCGCAATTTTTTAAGGTCCAATGCGCGGTACGCGTCCCACTCGGTCACAAGCGCCACCGCATCCGCACCATCGGCTGCTGCATATGCGCTGTCGGTCATCACGACATCGGGCAATAATTTTTGCGCTTCTTCCATACCTTCCGGGTCGTGGGCGAACACTAACGCGCCCGCATCGATCAGCGTTTGCACAATCGCAATTGAGGGGGCGTCGCGCATGTCGTCGGTATTGGGCTTAAAAGTCAGTCCTAGCAGAGCAACCTTCTTGCCCCGCGCATCGCCGCCGAGGGCATTGACGATTTTCCGCCCCATCGCACGTTTGCGCAGGTCGTTGGCTTGTACCACCGCCTCGACAATGCGAACCGGGGTATCGTTGTCCTGAGCAGTTTTAAGCAAGGCTAAAGTATCCTTAGGAAAACAGCTGCCGCCATACCCAGGTCCAGCATTAAGAAACTTTTTCCCGATGCGGTTGTCGAGCCCGATACCGCGCGCAACGTCCTGCACGTCGCCACCCAGCTTCTCACACAGATCAGCCATTTCGTTAATGAAGGTGATCTTTGTCGCAAGGAAGGCGTTTGCGGCGTATTTGATGAGTTCCGACGAACGTCTGCTGGTGAACAATATCGGCGATTCGTTCAGGAACAGGGGCCGGTAAACCGACCGCATGACGTCGCGCGCCCATTCGACATCGCTGCCGACGACAATCCGGTCTGGACGTTTGAAATCGCTAATTGCAGCACCTTCGCGCAGGAATTCGGGGTTGGACACCACGGCGAATTCAAGCGACGGATTGGCTTCGCGGATGATCCGTTCAACTTCGTCACCGGTACCGACCGGCACTGTCGATTTAGTAACGACTACCGTTTTTGGTTCGATCGCACCGGCGAGTTCTTCGGCGGCGGCATAAACATAGCTCAGATCGGCATGACCATCACCACGCCGCGAAGGCGTGCCAACCGCAATGAACACGGCATCGGCTCCCGCAACCGAGCTGGCGAGATCGGTGGAGAACAACAACCGCCCGGCATTTGCGTTGGTCTTCACCAGCGCTTCAAGCCCGGGCTCGTAAATCGGCATGACATTGGCATTCAGCCGGTCAATCTTACTTTGGTCCTTATCGACGCAAACCACATGATGACCAAAATCGGCAAAACAGGCTCCCGAAACAAGCCCGACATAGCCCGCGCCAATCATTGCGATTTTCATTTGTTTTGACTTTCTTGCACGTGCAACTTGGTGCCCGCGTTATGCGTTTTTGCCCGTCTGAACAAGCATGAGGGTCGATATTGTCAACGCAAGCTGCTCAGCACGCCAATCGCAATGGCACGGCTTGCACGTATGCTGGCTGATCGTGCCAAATACCGCGAACGTCATAAACAAGTTTATTGGCGCGCTCGGCGAGCGGAATGGCTTTGAACGCGTCGTGGTCAACTAACGTTATTAACATTCCGCATTCCAATAAGGCACTGTCGATATCGATCAGTTTGGCACCGCTGTGCGCGAGCTCGCCTGGCAAGTCGGCGGCGTAAGGTTCGACGATACGCACCCGTTTGCCAAACCGGCTTGCCAGTTCAGCGGCAACCTTCATCGCCGGACTTTCGCGGAAGTCGTCAATGTTCGCCTTAAATGCCAGTCCCATACAGCCAACGATCATATTCGGCTCGGCCTCGATAATCGTGCTAGCGCGTTCGATGACGTGATCGACTTTGCCGTCATTCACATTGCGCGCAGTGCGGATCAGCGGGCTTTGATCGGGAGCACCGTGGACGATGAACCATGGGTCGACCGCGATGCAGTGGCCGCCAACGCCGGGGCCAGGTTGCAATATGTTGACGCGCGGATGGCGATTGGCGAGGCGGATCACCTCCCATACATCCAGTCCCATATGGTCGGC
>JANPAM010000417.1:0-4308 GCA_031429915.1 Sphingomonadales bacterium
GAAGCTCGGCAGCACGGTGCTTTGAAGTTTCTGCAGCAGCACTGGCGGAATCAGCAGCTCGACCTCATCGGGTGGTTCGGGCGGCTCCAGCACTTCAAGCACATCGGGCGGCGTTTCAACTTCAACCGGTGGTGTTAGCACTTCGACTTCGACCGGTGGTGTTTCCACGTCCACCGGTGGCATCAGCACCTCGACCTCGACGGGTGGTGTGTCTACCTCTACCGGTGGTATTTCGACTTCAACCGGCGGAATCTCAACTTCGACTGGCGGCGTTAGCACATCGACGGGCGGCGTTAGCACCTCGACTGGTGGCGTATCGACCTCGTCAGGCAATGTGAGCACCTCAAGCGGTGCCGTGACCAGCTCGGGTTCGTCATCGTCATCAAGCTCTTCGTCATCGTCCAGCTCTTCGTCAAGCAGCAGCTCTTCATCGGGGGGCGGTAGCTCAGGCAAACCGGGAGGTTCGGGCGGCAGCAACGGCTCTAGCGGTTCATCCGGCTCCAGCGGTTCCTCGGGTTCGAGCGGTTCTTCGGGAAGCTCCGGCTCCAGCGGCTCGTCTTCGGGGTCATCATCGTCGAGTTCGTCCTCGTCGGGATCGTCTTCTGGTGGTTCATCGTCGAGCTTCGGCGGCAGCGGCGGCAGCACTTCGTCCTCGTCGTTCGGTGGCACCTCGTCGGGATCGAGTGGCGCATCCACTTCGTCCAGCAGCGGTTCTTCATCGTCAAGCTCGTCTTCTTCGTCGAGCGGCGGTTCGACCAGTAGTTCAAGCGGCGGCACCGACGTTCCGGCCCCGCCAATGGTATTACTTTTCGGCGCAGCAGCAGCAGGCCTCTTTGCCCGCCGCCGCGCTGCCAAGAAATCGAAGGAAAAGATTGCCGCATGAGGGCATGCGCAATCTTAAACTTCAAAAGGGCGGTTCGGGGGAGCCGCCCTTTTTCGTTGCGAAACAGCAAGGGCGTCGGCATAGCCAGCGACCATGCATGACCTGAAATATATCCGTGAAAATCCCGAAGCTTTTGATGCGGCGCTGAAGCGGCGTGGGGCGGCATCGGTATCGGCTTCGATCCTGGCGCTCGATGAAACGCGGCGGGCATTGTTGACGCAGTCACAGAATGTGCAAGCGCAGCGTAATGACGCTTCCAAGGCAATCGGTGCAGCGATGGGCAAGGGTGACACAGAAACCGCCAAGGCACTCAAGGCCGAAGTTGCAACGCTGAAGGAAACGTCACCGCAACTGGAAGAGCAAGAGCGGGCTGCCGGTTTGGAACTGGATGCATTGCTCGCTGCATTACCCAACCTGCCAGCCGACGACGCGCCGGAGGGTGCCAGCGAAGACGACAATGTTGAAGTCACGCGATGGGGCGCTCAAAGGAACTTTGACTTTGATCCAAAGGATCATGCCGATCTTGGGCCACCGCTCGGGCTCGATTTCGAAACGGGCGTTGCGCTCTCGGGCGCGCGTTTCACCTTTATGCGCGGACAGATGGCACGGCTTAACCGCGCGCTCGGTCAGTTCATGCTCGATTATCAGACCGTAAAGCGCGGCTATTCGGAATGCGCAACGCCTTACCTCGTCAAACAGGAAGCGCTGTTCGGCACCGGTCAGCTGCCCAAGTTCGCCGAAGATAATTTCCAGACAACCGATGGCCGCTGGCTCATTCCCACCGCCGAAGTTTCGCTGACAAATAGCGTGCGCGAGAGCATTCTGACTGAAATCGATTTGCCGATCCGGTTGACGGCGCTGACGCCCTGTTTCCGGTCTGAAGCAGGGGCGGCTGGCAAAGACACCAAAGGCCTGATCCGCCAGCATCAATTTGAAAAGGTCGAGATGGTGTCAATCGTCCGCCCCGAAGACAGCGCAGCCGAGCATGAACGAATGGTCGAAAGCGCCGAAGGTATCCTACAGGCGCTCGAATTGCCTTATCGCAAAATGTTGCTCTGCACTGGCGATATGGGCGCATCGGCGCGCAAGACATATGACCTCGAAGTCTGGTTGCCGGGGCAGGGGCTTTACCGCGAGATTTCAAGCTGCTCAAACTGCGGCGACTGGCAGGCGCGGCGGATGAATGCGCGTTACCGTCCCGCCGAGGGTAAAGGTACGGCGTTCGTCCATACGCTCAATGGTTCCGGCTTAGCAGTTGGCCGCACACTCGTCGCGGTGCTCGAAAATTATCAGGAAGCCGACGGTACTGTATCCATCCCGACCGCTTTGTTGCCGTATATGGGTGGTATTGATCGGTTGGTACCTTAATTTCTGTCGTCATCCTGAACTTGTTTCAGGACAACGAACAACCATCGCGTGTTATCCTGAAACAAGTTCAGGATGACGATTTTTAAAAAACTGTATTAGGTCTGAAATGTAATGCGTATTCTCCTGACCAATGACGACGGCGTCAACGCTCCCGGCCTTAAGGTGCTCGAAAGCATTGCGCGGACCATCAGCGACGACATCTGGATCGTCGCACCGGCCGAGGAAAATTCGGGTGCCGGCCATTCGCTGACGTTGACCAGACCAGTTCGAATTCGCCAGCATGGCGACAAGCATTATTCGGTTGCTGGTACGCCCACCGATTCGGTGATGCTCGCGCTAGGTGTCGTCATGAAGGACGCGAAACCTGACCTGATCCTCTCCGGCGTCAATCGTGGGGCCAATCTGGGCGATGACATAACGTATTCGGGGACGGTAGCAGCGGCCATGGAAGGTTCGCTTGCGGGCGTTCGATCGATTGCCTTGAGCCAAGTTTACAGCAAAGAAGGCATGGCCGACAGCGTGCCTTTTTCGGCGGCGGAAACTTGGGGTGAACGGGTGTTACGGCCCTTGCTCGACCAACCATTCATGCCCCGCACGCTGATCAACATCAACTTCCCGGCACTCACGCCCGACGCCGTCAAAGGCATCAAAGTCGCGCGCCAAGGTTTCCACGACTACAGCCGTGGCTCAATCGTCAAGGGCACCGATCCACGCGGTTACGACTATTACTGGTTCGGGCTTCACGGAATGGTCCACACATCGGGGCACGACACCGATCTGGAAGTGATCGAGGACGGCTACATAGCGGTCACTCCGTTGCAGCTTGACCTGACTCACAATCCATTACTCGGCCCGCTGGAACAGGCCTATAGCGAGTAAGATCATATCCGGGGGGATGGGAATGAACGCGAGACTGGTTCCGTTATTAGCGACGCTGAGCCTTGCCGCCTGCATTCCGCGTGGTGGTGAGGATTACCGGATTAATGCCGCCGAGGCTCCCGCTGATAGCACTGCAACGGGCCCGCAGATTGTCCCCGAACAAGCATTCATCGCGGAAACCCCAAGCTGGAGTCCGGCGGCGGTGGAACGCAACGCCCAATTGGTCGAGCCTCAGGACTACCTCGTGCAACCGGGTGATACGCTTTACCGGATTGAGGCAAAGACCGGCGCTGGGCTGTCGCAGATTGCGATTGCCAATGACCTGTCGCCGCCGTTCGCACTCCGCCTCGGGCAACGGTTGATTATCCCCGGCGGGCTGTATCACCGCGTCGGTGGTGGTGAGACAGGCATCGCGATTGCGCGCGCTTACCGTGTATCATGGGCGGAGATTGTTACGCTCAATGGCCTCCAGCACCCGTATGTAATCCGGCAGGGCCAGCGCCTCCGCCTGCCCGATAGCGCGTCTGCTGTGCCGATTTCAGGGGAGTTGTCCCCTGAGCAGCGGGCAGGGGCGTTTTTGCTCGATATTGACGATATCGTGACCGGCGGTGCACCCGCAATCGCTGACACTGCCGCTCCCGTTCTCCCGAGGCCCGGCAATTTTGCGGGCTCATTCTCCTGGCCGTTGCGCGGAACGATATTGGCCCGTTTCGGAAGTCTCGGCGGAGGCAGGGTCAATGACGGTCTTAATATCGCGGGGGCCAATGGCGCACCTGTAATATCAGCCGCCAGCGGCATCGTCGTCTACAGCGGCAATGAAATTGGTGTTTTCGGCGGCCTGGTGCTTGTCGATCACGGCAGCGGCTGGGTGACGGCTTACGGCCATCTCGGACGGCTCGATGTCAAACGCGGCGACGCTGTGGTCACCGGCCAAGCGCTCGGCGGCGTTGGCGACACCGGCTATGTCACTCAACCGCAGCTTCACTTTGAAATCCGCAAGGACAGGAAACCAATTAACCCGCAAACCGTTCTACCTACGAATAATGCGACCGGCTAAACCACTTTACCGATTTACGGCACCGTTAAAGCGGGCAAGCAGATTGCCGGTGTGGGCAGATGTCCTTTTGCGTTTGTCGCTGGCCTTTGCGTTGATCGGTTTTGTTATTCTGATCCACTGG
>JANPAM010000418.1:0-1692 GCA_031429915.1 Sphingomonadales bacterium
TGCCCTATGATGACCGGAACATTCTTGCGAGAATCCTGCGTGGGGAAATTCCGAACCGGACTGTCTATGAAGACGAATGGGCGTTGGCGCTGCAAGACATCAATCCGCAGGCACCAAAGCATGTGCTGGTTATCCCCAAAGGCGCGTATGTCAGCTGGGATGATTTTAGCGCAAAGGCGAGCGATGCAGAGATCGCAGGGTTTAGCCGTGCAGTCGGTCATGCCGCACGCGAACTTGGCCTCGTGGAAACCGGCTATCGCCTTATCGCGAACATCGGAATTGATGCCCATCAGGAGGTTCCGCACCTTCATGTCCACATTTTAGGTGGAAAAACGCTCGGACCGCTGCTTGCACGTTGATATTAAGTTGCGCGACAGGTTTTAGCGGTTACGTTCCTCGCCATAAGAATCCGTAGGGGAGTTTAATATGGCGAGTAACCAGCAATCCGTTATGCAGCGCATGTTCGCGCGCAAAACGATCGCGCAAGTTCAAAGAGAGTCGGCAACTAGCGAACTGAAACGTTCGCTGGGCAAGTGGAACCTGCTTCTGCTTGGCGTTGGTTGCATCATTGGTGCGGGTATTTTCGTTCGTACCGGAAGTGCCGCAGCGCTCCATGCGGGACCGGCGGTTATGCTGTCCTTTGTCGTGGCAGGCCTTGTCTGTGCTTTTGCCGGACTTTGCTATGCCGAACTTTCTTCTACCCTGCCGGTTTCAGGCTCGGCCTATACTTACAGCTACACTACGCTCGGCGAGTTCGTCGCTTGGGTAATGGGTGCGCTCCTTCTTCTCGAATATGGCCTTGCTGCGTCGGTGGTCGCGGTCGGGTGGGGCGGATATGTCGTCAGTTTGCTGGCTGATTTTGGCCTTGTCATACCCGCTCAGTTTACTGGCCCAACCGGACAAGTGCTGATGCGCGATGGCGCGCCAATTCTCGTCGATGGCGCGACGGTCACCGCAATCTTCAATTTGCCAGCCTTCCTAATTTGCATGGCGCTTTCGCTGTTGCTGATGATTGGTGTCTCGGAATCGGCTAAGGTCAACAACATCATCGTTGCCATTAAAGTCAGCGTGCTGGCTGCTTTCATCCTCGTTGGTGGCTATATTGTCCTGACCAACCTTCCCGAGTTGGTGGCGACCAACTGGACTCCGTTTATTCCTGAAAACACCGGCCCCGGCGAGTTCGGCGTCGACGGGATCATGCGTGCAGCTTCAATCGTCTTTTTCGCCTATATCGGCTTCGAAGCGGTTTCGACCGCCGGACAAGAGGCGAAAGACCCGAAACGCGATATGCCATTTGGCATTATCGGCTCGCTGATAGTCTGCACTGTTATCTACATGCTGGTCGCGGCGATTATGACGTTGTTGGTCCCTTATGGTACGCTGAATGTGCCAGATCCTGTCGCCGTCGTTGTCGATAGCTTCGGGGCGCAATGGGGTTGGCTTGCCAAGACCATCAAAATCGGTGCGATTATCGGTTTGACCTCGGTGGTGCTGGTATTGATGTATGCGCAAACGCGTATCTTCTACACAATGGCGCGCGACGGATTGCTTCCCAAGATTTTCTCGAAGGTGCATCCAAAGTTCCAGACACCATATGTCAACACGCTGCTGGTCGGTACGATTACCGCGATTGCGGCTGGTTTCTTTGACATCAACGTGCTGGGCGACATGACCTCTGTTGGTACGCTGGCG
>JANPAM010000419.1:0-2634 GCA_031429915.1 Sphingomonadales bacterium
TATTCCTGGCTGGCCGCCGGAGAATATCGAGGAAATGGCCAAGAAGCTCGAGCAAGAGCTTTTGGGTTAAACACAATCCGGTCCAAAGTAGCACTTTGGCCCATTTCTAAGGGCAATGGCTCCCCCTAAAGCGGGCCGGGATTGGGGTACCTGATACGGCCCCCCTACGAACGAAGGAACTGATTATGCGCCATAAAATGGGCCACCGTAAGCTTCAACGTCCTACCGCGCACCGGAATGCGATGCTTCGCAACATGGCGGCTTCGCTTATCAAGCATGAGCAAATCAAAACCACATTGCCTAAGGCGCGCGAATTGCGTCCTTATGTCGAAAAGTTGATTACGCTGGCGAAAAAGGGTGGCTTGTCTAACCGCCGCCTCGCGATGAGCCGTTTGATGGACGACACGCAGTTGGTCAAATTGTTCGACATACTAGCCGCGCGCTATGCTGACCGCGCTGGTGGCTATAGCCGCGTCGTGAAGGCCGGCTTCCGCGGGTCGGACGCCGCTCCGATGGGCATCATCGAACTCGTTGATCGCGACGTTTCGGCCAAGGGCCAAGACAGCGGTCCGGTTGAAGTGATGGATGACGACGGCGAATAAGCGCGTCACTTGAGAGTTTCAAAGAGGGCGGCATCCGGAAGGGTGCCGCCCTCTTTCGTTTTGTTTATGTCGATACCTGCTCGGCACGTCGGAAAAGTTCGGCCGCGATCATCCACAATCCTGACAGAACCAGCGTGAAAATGCCGCCGCGCAGGTCTGTACCCAATATGCCTGCGACTGTGCCAATGACGGCCTGAGCCAATCCTGCCGCGAACATCGCGTAGGCCATCGCACCACGGCGAAAGCGTGACAGGATCGCGCCGCATATCGCGATCAGCAGCACGGCGCCGAACCACAGGTTCACCGGATCATCTTCATTGCCGATCATCCCGACGGCAAGGTTTGACCAAACAACCATGAAGCCCGCCAACACCGCAAATATCGCGCCAAAGCGGAAATACCAGTTCGATGACGTCCGCACCGCCAACTCGATCAGCCCGCCGACAATGCCAAAGATTACGGTAGCAAATATGAAATCGGTTTCGTCCCAGTTAACCTCGGAAGTAAACTGCATCGCAATCAGTGGCGTCAGGATTAGGGCCACCGCCCCACCCCAGCCAATAATCCGCCAGATGTTGCGTCGCACCGCCGGTTGCTTTTCGATATTCGCCGTCATGTCATTGCCCTTTGTCGTGAATGGAGGCACATGCTTGCCATGTTTTTGAATGAGCGGCATGAGCAAGTCCTGATATTTTGGTGAAAAATGCAGTCTGACAGCATATGTTTTGATCGTTTCAGGCTGGACCGGCAGAACCGGCAGTTGCTCGATGGTGATGCGCCGGTCGAGCTTAGCAGTCGCTATTTCGATGCACTGGCATTGTTGGCGGGTGAAGCTGGGCGGTTGGTTTCAAAAGAGCGCTTCAACGATGAGGTGTGGAGCGGTGTCCCGGTAACGGACGAAGCATTGACCCAGTGCATCAAGACGCTGCGCCGTGCGTTAGGTGACGATGCTACGCGTCCGCGCTTTATCGAGACGGTGCCGAAGCACGGCTACCGGTTTATCGCGCCAGTGATGGGAGTGGTGAAAGACACCGCAGTTGCGAGAGCCACGCCGTTTGACTGGCTGACATTTCTCCGGCTTGGCGGTGCAGGCGTGGTCGGCGGCGGGATCGCCGGATTGCTCGGCGGCATTTTCTACGGTTTCGTCAGCGCGGCGCAACCGTTGGGTCCGGGGATGGGGGCAGGCTCGATTGTGCTGGTGCTGACAGCGCTCAGCGTGGGGATCGGACTGCTAGGCGCATTGGGGGTGAGTTTCGGTATTGCGCTCGCGATGGTGCGTAGCGCTGGCTGGCGGTGGAGCGTCACGGGTGGCGCGCTCGGCGGACTGCTGACCGGTGGTATCGCCAAGTTGCTAGGACTTGATGCCTTCAATCTGCTGTTTGGTAATTCTCCAAGCCAAATCACAGGGGCGTTCGAGGGCGCAGCTATCGGTGGCGCAGTGGGCCTTGGCGTGTGCCTTGGCGGGCGGAATGCCGGAATGCGGATTTGGCCAGCGGCGTTTGCGGGGGCAGCGGCGGGGGTAGCGATCACCTCCCTCGGCGGCAAATTACTTGGCGGTAGCCTCGATCAGCTCACCCGAATCTTCCCGCAATCGCGGCTTCGGCTCGACCAGATCGGTTTTATGTTCGGCGAAGACGGCTTTGGCAGAATAAGCCAGATCGCAACCGGTGCATTGGAAGGCAGCCTGTTTGCCGCCTGTGTTGCCGCCGCGATATTGCTAGCGCGGCAGCAGTTGGCTGATTAGGATTAGGCTAGATTACGAACTTTAGGTTCACGGTCGAAGTGACGCGTGCTTGCGGCTGCAATAAATTCCTTGCCAAGGTCAGTGACGCCTTCGCCCTTTTCGACGTTGGCTTTGTCGAGCAGCGGTTGGACGGCATCATTAGCACCGATGGCTTTCAAGTGGACGAAAGCATTGGCGACGAAATCAACGGCTGCGCTTTCTTTCAACAACATCGCTGTTCCTTCAGCCGACAGCACTATCGCAACGGCATCGAACAATTGCGACGGCGTTCCGGCGAGCTGTCCATCT
>JANPAM010000420.1:0-7284 GCA_031429915.1 Sphingomonadales bacterium
CCTATGAAGCGATTGCCACCGATTCGATTGCACGGTTTCAGCGGTTGATGGGTCGTGATGTCTGCTTTCTGACGGGCACTGACGAACACGGCCTGAAAATGGACCAGACGGCGCGAGCCGCAGGCAAAAAAACAATTGAACTTGCTGACGAAATGTCGGCCTATTTCAGACAAATGTGTACTGAACTTAATATTTCAGTCGATCATTTTTGCCGCACAACCTCTGAGCATCATCATAAAGCAAGCCAGGCAATGTGGAAACGCCTGGAAGCCAGTGGCGACCTCTATCTTGACCGCTATGAAGGCTGGTATTCAGTCCGCGATGAGGCATTTTACGACGAGAAGGAATTGGTCGACGGGGAAGGGGGGGCCAAGCTTTCCCCGCAAGGCACGCCTGTCGAGTGGACTACCGAGGAAACATGGTTTTTCCGGTTGTCCAAATATGAAAAACAATTGCTGGAACTGTATGAAAACCAGCCTGATTTCATTCGGCCCGATAGCAGGCGCAACGAAACAATCCGTTTCGTCGAGGGCGGGCTTCGCGACCTATCGGTTTCACGCACAAGCTTCGACTGGGGCGTTAAGGTTCCGGGCAGCGAAGACCATGTCATGTACGTTTGGCTCGACGCGCTGACCACGTATATTTCGGGGATCGGGTTTCCCGACGACACCGAAGAATGGCGCAAATACTGGCCTGCCAGCGTCCATATTATCGGTAAGGACATCGTTCGGTTTCATGCAGTGTATTGGCCCGCCTTCCTGATGTCGGCCGGCCTACCCTTGCCCAAACAAATATTCGGCCACGGTTTCCTGCTGTCGCGCGGTGAAAAAATGTCGAAGTCTCTTGGCAACGTTGTTGACCCGATGGAGCTGGCCGAGCGGTTCGGCGTTGACGCTCTACGCTATTTCCTCTTGCGCGAAGTCAGTTTTGGACAAGATGGCAGCTACAGCGCTGAAGCCATTGTAACGCGAGTGAACGCCGAATTGGCTAATAGCTTTGGCAATTTGGCTCAGCGAACTTTGTCTATGATTTACAAAAATTTGGCCGGTGAACTTGGCAAAGTTGTCGATCATCAATCAGATCATGAATTACAGACAGTTGTTCGATCGTATATTGGGACATTAACCGCTGTTTTTGAAGGATTTCATTTTTCTCAAGGCATCGAATCTTGGATTTTTGCGGTGTCCATGTGCAATAAATACGTGGATGAACAAGCTCCTTGGACATTGAGAAAGACAGACCCGGAACGGATGAAGGCTGTCCTAGTCACTCTTTTTGTTTGTCTCAGAGATCTTGCAATTGCGATCATCCCAGTAATTCCAAATTCCGCTCATCATCTTCTGGACCAGATGGGAGTCCCAGAAAATGAGCGTGATTATACGGTAATGGGAGATCCTAATTGGTATAACCGTTATTTAGCAAGTGGCCACGTTATCAATCAACCCGTACCAATCTTTCCTCGGCTCGAAATGCCTGTCGAAGCGGTGTCAGCCTGATGTTCGTCGATTCCCACTGCCATCTCAACTATAAGGGTTTGGTCGAGCAACAATCTGATGTGCTCAACCGTGCTCGGCAGAGTGGCGTTTCGGCGATGCTCAATATCTCAACGCGCGAAAGCGAATGGGATGAGGTTATCAGCCTTGCGGAGCAGGAAACCGACGTCTGGGCGTCTGTCGGCATCCATCCGCATGAAGCAGACGGCCACACTGGCGTCGACGCGGCGAAGCTGATCGAACGCGCGGCGAACCGGCGTGTCATTGCCATCGGCGAGACTGGCCTCGATTATTATTACGACAAGAGCGACCGCGAGCAGCAACGCACATCATTTCGTGAGCATATTGTTGCGGCCCGTGAGACGGGTCTGCCGATCATCGTCCACACCCGCGATGCCGAGGATGACACCGCGCAGATATTGTCGGAAGAAATGGGGCTAGGTGCCTATTCTGGTGTGATTCATTGCTTCACCGCCAGCGCCGATTTTGCTCGCAAAGCGCTGGATTTGGGCCTGTATATTTCGCTGTCTGGCATTGTGACGTTCAAGAATGCTGCTGACCTGCAAGATATCGCCCAATGGCTCCCCGCCGATCGGATGCTTGTCGAAACCGACGCGCCGTTCCTTGCGCCGGTACCGCACCGTGGGCGAACCGGCGAACCAGCGTTTGTGGCTGACACCGCCCGATTTGTCGCCAAACTACGCGGGGAAGGGGAGGACGCCCTCGCCTCGCAAACAACGGAGAATTTCTACAGGCTGTTTTCAAAGGCAGTCCAATGAACGCTGAAGATGGTCCATCGCTGATTTGGGGCATCGTGATGGTCATGTTGCTCGTCGCTTCGCTTGCGGCGCGGCGGATCGCGGCTGGTCAGATGGCCAAAATGGCGTTGGCATGGATCGCAATTTTTGCTGCGGTGTTTGTTGTATTCAGCTTTCGCTTCGAGATGTTGTCGGTGTGGGAACGGGTGAAATCCGAATTCAGCGGCACCGCAGGGCAAAGCTATGTCGGCGAAGCGATTGCGATCAAACGGCAGGATGATGGCCATTACTGGGTTCGTACGCAGATCAACGGCCAGGACGTGGATTTCATGATCGACAGCGGGGCAACCACCAGCGCGGTCAATGCAAAGACTGCAGCGGAGACCGGTCTATCGTTGAATAGCAGCGGCTATCCGATTTTTATTGAAACTGCCAACGGTCGGGTAAAAGCCTATCGCGGCGTAGCCCAAAAATTCGAAATTGGTCCGCTCACATTAGCCGATCATAAAGTCGTGGTTTCCGAAAGCTTCGGAGATACCAATGTGCTCGGAATGAATTTCCTCGACAGTATGAAAAGCTGGAAAGTCGAGAACAACGTAATGACGTTACAGCCGTGAAGCAGGGCGTTGCATTGGGCAGTTCACGCCTGTCATCTGATATTTTACTTAACATAATATATATTATCGAACTTAAATATGGCTGAAGCCGAAACGCATGACATCACCCCTCTCGCCGATATTATGACGCGGTTGCGCAATCCCGTTGGCGGATGCCCTTGGGATATTGACCAGGATTTCGCCAGCATCGCGCCATATACAATCGAAGAAGCTTACGAAGTTGGCGACGCTATCGAGCGGAACGATCTTGTCGCATTGAAGGACGAGTTGGGCGATTTACTGCTTCAGGTGGTGTTCCATAGCCAGATGGCCGCCGAACAAAATGCCTTCACACTAAACGACGTGATCGTCGGTATTTGCGAAAAAATGATCCGCCGCCATCCCCACGTTTTTGGCGACGGTGCCGCCGACAACGCTGGTGCTGTCGTCACAAATTGGGAAAGCATCAAAGCACATGAGCGCAGCGGCTATGCCGATGGCAGCGCTCTATCAGGCGTTGCACTGGCGTTACCGGCATTGCTCCGCGCGCAGAAGATCCAGAAGCGAGCAGCGCGAACCGGATTTGATTGGCCCGATATCATCGGTGCCAAAGCGAAGATATTCGAGGAATTGGAAGAAGTTGAAGCTGCAACTTCGCAGACCGATCGGACCGAGGAAATCGGTGATTTGCTGTTCGCAGTGGTCAACATGTGCCGCTTCCACGATGTTGACGCAGAAACTGCGCTGAAGGCGGGCACCGCCAAATTCGAGCGGCGGTTTCGTTTTATGGAAGAGATAGCCGGGGAGCGTTTTGCGGGGCTGTCGCTTGATGAAAAGGAAGCACTTTGGCAGCACGCCAAACGGTCCGAGAACGATCAAAAGTAAGTGGGAAACTGCTTCTCAAATTGTCCCCAAAGTTGTTTGGACAACGAGACATCGACGTCGATCATTTCGCCCTGCTCTACCCGGTTGCTGACCTTGCCACGCCCATGCAACCAGGCGATAGCTGCTCCATCATCGGCGTTTAGCGTCAATGACCGGGTTTCATTGGCTGCGGCAATGCGGTCAGACAACATTTGTCGAAAGGCAGCAATCCCCTCGCCCTTTTCGGCTGAGATAAGCAAATTATCTTCGGTGCGATCCGCGATGGTGCCCAGTTCGGTGCGGCGCTCTTCCGATAACATGTCGGCCTTGTTCCACAGTTCGATCATGGTCGGCGCATCACCGGCATCGTCGCTGCCAATCCCAAGGTCACGCAATATCCCCAGCACATCGTCGCGCTGCGCGTCGCTTTCGCTATGAGAAATGTCGCGGACATGGACGATGATATCGGCGGAGATTACTTCTTCGAGAGTTGCCCGGAAAGCGGCCACCAACTGCGTCGGAAGGTCCGACACGAATCCCACTGTGTCGGACAATATCGCCTTCTCGACGCCGGGGAGCGATATCTGCCGCATCGTTGGATCAAGCGTCGCAAACAGCATATTCTCAGCCAACACTGTTGCTTTTGTCAGCCGGTTGAACAAAGTCGATTTGCCCGCATTGGTGTAGCCAACTAAGGCAATAACCGGCCAAGGAGCGCGTTTACGGCGGGCACGGTGTAGCGACCGGGTGCGCTTGACCTCCTCAAGCTCACGCCGTAGCCGCGCCATGCGGTCGCGGATCATTCGTCTGTCGGCCTCGATCTGTGTTTCGCCGGGCCCCCCAAGAAATCCGAAACCACCACGCTGACGTTCAAGGTGAGTCCAGCTTCGCACAAGCCTGCCCGCTTGATAGTCCAGATGGGCAAGTTCGACCTGCAAACGACCCTCCGCCGTTGCCGCTCGTTCGCCAAAGATCTCGAGGATCAATCCAGTTCGATCAATGGTTTTGAGACCCGTTTTTTCTTCCAAGTTGCGCTGTTGGATCGCAGTCAAAGCGGCATCCACGATCAGAAGATCAATCTCTAGTTCGCGTCCCAATTCGCCAATTTCATCCACCTGCCCGCCCCCTAAAAGGGTCACTGCACGCGGACTCCTAACTCGATAATGCTTGGTGCGAACAACGTTAAGGCCGATGGCAAGCGCCAGCCCAGTCGCTTCTTCAAGGCGAGCCTCCACCCCGACCGACGCTCGCCCGGAAAGTTCTGGATAGACGATGAGTGCGCGAGCGCCACGAGCAAACTCGTCGTCGTCGCTACGATTAAATCCGCTCAAATATCGGCCTCATCAACGCCCTGATTATACTCGGCGAGGTTGACCGCGTTGGCAGGTTGAACCGTCGATACCGCGTGCTTATAAACAAGCTGAGTAGTGCGATCGCGTTCGAGCAGCAGCGAAAACAAATCGTACGCGACAATCGCGCCTTGCAACATCACACCGTTCACCAGAAATGTCGTTACCGATTCGCGTTTGTCGCACATTGCATGCAGGAAAACGTCCTGTAACATCCCCGCACGATAAGTGGTTCGCGACATCATTTCATCGAACAAGGCTTTGTCAGGAGAAGTAGATGGCATAATCGTCGATATCGAGTGTTTATACACCAGTTGCGACATGCCATCGCGGCGCAAAAGCACCGAGAAATTGTCAAACCAAGTGACAACGCCTTGCAGTTTAACGCCTTTTACCAAAAACATGGTAACCGGCGTCTTGGCTTTTCTGAGGGAGTTTAGGAAAAGGTCTTGAAGACCATTATTTTTTTCAGTCATTACATTATCCGATTATCTTATAGTTAATATCAACCAGCCTAGGAGAATCTGCCTGAAAGAACGTAATATCAGCGGATTGATGCGATTTATTTACATCAAAATAAAACGAATCGCAATTGGTCGATTTCCGGTCAATCGTTACCATCGTCTGGGTCGTTGCTTAGCTTGCGCACCGAAATACCGAGCAGTTTCAATTTACGGTGCAGCGCCGAGCGTTCCATCCCGACAAAAGCTGCAGTCTTGGATATATTGCCCGAAAAACGCTTGATCTGAACACGAAGATATTCACGTTCGAAAGCTTCTCGGGCCTCACGAAGTGGCGCACCCATCAACGAAGTCACATTATGCTCAGCGCCTTCGTAATTGTTGATCACTTCTGACGGAAGCATGTCTGCTTCGATTGTATGTATCCGGTTCGATGGTGCCAATATAATCGTGCGTTCGATAATGTTACGGAGCTGACGCACATTGCCCGGCCATTCACACGCCTGCAACGCAGCTATTGCATCATCCGATATAAATGGCGCCGCGATCCGATGTTCAGCCGCAAATCGTGCGGCATAATGGTTGGCGAGATCGGGAATATCTTCGCGCCTGCCGGTCAATGCAGGAATTTCAACGGGAACGACGTTCAACCGGTAAAAAAGGTCTTCACGAAACCGTCCTTCTTCAATTTCAACCGCCAGATCACGCGCCGTTGCCGATACAAATCGGACATCCACGCGGATTTGACGATCACCGCCAACGCGCACAAAACTTTGGTCGGTCAGCACCCGTAATATCTTGCCCTGCGTCGTCCACGGCATGTCAGCGACCTCATCAAGGAACAAGGTTCCACCGTGGGCGCGTTCAAGCATTCCGGCCTGAACAAGTCGTCCGCCTTGCTCTATTCCAAAGAGTTCTTCGTCAAATCGTTCCGGCGACAACCGCGCAGCGCTCACCGATATAAAGGCGGCTCCTGCCCGCGGGCTCCAGCTATGGAGCAACCGAGCGGCCACTTCTTTGCCTACGCCTGCCGGGCCAGTGATGAGCATCCTGCTACCAGTGCCGGCCACCTTTTTCAGTGTGGCGCGGACGTTATTGATTGCGGCTGATGACCCGTTCAGTTCCTCGGAATGACCGACTTTTGCGCGAAGCGAAGCATTTTCGGCTCGCAGTCTTTCGGTTTCAGTCGCCTTCGAAACCAGATGCAAAAGGCGCTCGGCCTCAAACGGTTTCTCGATGAAATCAACCGCGCCCTGAGCGATTGCCGCAACAGCTGTGTCGATATTGCCGTGGCCGGAAAATACAATAACCGGAATTTGCGGGTCCTTCGATTTAATGGCCTTGAGCAATTCGATCCCGTCCATCGATGAACCTCGCAACCAGACATCGAGCAAGATCAACGACGGCAAACGCTCGTCAAGCGAAGCAAGTGCCTCTTCCGAAGTCGCGGCGGTTCTCGTTCCGTACCCCTCGTCTTCGAGTACTCCCGACACGAGGTCGCGAATGTCCTGTTCATCATCAACAATGAGTATGTCCAACGCCATGGCTAGCGGTCGTCCTTTTGCTGCAATCTATTTGGGATGTCCGCCAAAAGCGTACCGACTTTGGCGGCCGCAATAGCGGGGGTAAAGGTAATCGTGACCACTGCTCCGCTCTCTTGCCCGTCGGCAAAGCTTATGTCGGCGAAGTGCTCTTCGACGATCTTTTTAACAATCGCGAGACCTAGCCCCGATCCGGTGCTTCGTGTGGTGACATATGGCTCG
>JANPAM010000421.1:0-2308 GCA_031429915.1 Sphingomonadales bacterium
GCTGGTTGGCAGCACAGCCTGAGGCGGTGAGGGTGGCAACAAAGGCCCAAAAGTTTATAGGCGGCCCAAATGACGTGGCCATTTTGCCGGGTGAAAAGTCTGGTGATTGGGCGGTTGTCGCGGGTGTAGCCGACGCAGCAAAACTGGGCGTATGGCATTTGGCGAGGGCATCCACCAATTTACCTGAAGGAACGTACCGTTTGGTGGACGCCGATGTTGGCGACGCGATGCTCGGCTGGATGCTTGGCCAATATGGTTATGACGAATATCTTAGCGAGCCGAAAGTCACCGGCGCGCGGGTGTTGCTGGTGAAGGAACCCGGGCGGATACAAGCGGCGGCACATGAGGCGGCGGCGACCGCGCTCGTCCGCGATCTCGTCAACCGTCCAGCTGGCGATTGCGGGCCGAACATGCTGGAAGCAGAGACCAAACGTATTGCGAAGGCACATAAAGCTGAGGTGATCATCACCTCTGGCGAAGCACTTGAAGCCGGATATCCGCTTATCCACGCCGTCGGAAAGGCAGCGATGCGCGAACATGCGCCGCGTTTGATCGAACTCGAATGGGGCGACCCGCGTCATCCGCGCATAGCCATTGTGGGGAAGGGGATAACCTTCGACAGCGGTGGGCTCGACATTAAACCCGCCACCGGAATGCGGATCATGAAGAAGGATATGGGCGGGGCGGCGCATGCGCTGGCGCTGGCGGAACTGATTATGGCCGCGCATTTGCCGGTGCGCTTGCATATGCTGGTTGCAGCGGCGGAAAACGCGATATCGGGAAATGCTTTCCGGCCCGGCGATATAATCAAAAGCCGAAAAGGGATGACCGTCGAGATCGACAACACCGATGCGGAAGGGCGGCTGGTGCTGGCTGATGCGTTGGCGAAGGCGATTGAAGACAAGGCAGGGCTGATTATAGATTTCGCTACGTTGACGGGTGCGGCACGGACGGCGCTGGGGCCGGACTTGCCAGCGATGTTCAGCAATGACGATGAAGTTGCCGAGGCGATCTTGGCAGCGGCCAAGGCGGGGTCCGACCCGGTATGGCGGATGCCGCTCTGGGCTCCTTATGCCGATATGCTCGACAGCGACATCGCCGACACCGCGAACAGCGGCGGGGCATTTGCCGGCGCAGTCACCGCAGCGCTGTTTTTGCAGAAATTCGTGCCAGATGATGTGCCGTGGGTTCATCTCGACACTTATGCTTGGCGACCCACAAGCAAACCCGGGCGGCCCAAGGGTGGCGAGGCGCTCGGCCTGCGCGCTGTGTTTCGTTATTTGACTGAAACTTATCCCGTCCGCTAAGGCCGTCGGAACATCAGGGGTAGTACATTGGCAGATAGCCAGATCAAACCGGGCGAGCGGCTCGTTTACAAACTGACGGGGCATAGCCTCGTCGGCGATAAACGCACGACGCCGATACGCGGCGACCTTGCTGATATTAGTTTGGCGGGCAAACTGTTCGCGCCGCATTATGCGGTGCCGATGCTGCGTACTGGGATAGCGCCGGTCACCGAGATTCATGCCGAGGCGCACGCGACCTCAATGCCGGTCAGCGCATTGATGCACGGCGAGGAATTTGCTGTGCTCGACGTCGCGGGTGAGTGGGCGTGGGGTTATTGCCTGCACGACAATTATCTGGGCTATCTGCGCTTTGCCGAGCTGGGCGAAGATTTCGATGCGTCGCATATCGTGAGCGCGGCAGCGACCTTGCTGGTGGCGGCACCAACGACCAAGTCGCCGGTGCTGGCGCGCTATCCAATGGGGGCGCAGTTGCGGTGCAGCGAGGCCAGCGAATGCGGCAAATATCTCGCTTGTGAAAACGGATTTATCCCGCTGGCGCATTTGTCCGAAATTGGGAAGGTCGCGGCGTCGCCTGCCGATTTGGCCGAGCAACTGATAGGCACGCCCTATAGCTGGGGCGGGCGGAGCGGTGATGCGATTGACTGCTCGGGACTGGTGCAACTGGTATTTGGGCTGAAAGGGTGCCTTGCGCCGCGCGACGCCGATATGCAGCAGGCGGAGTTTGGTGAGGAATTGCCCGACGGTGCGGCGTTGCAGCGCGGCGACCTTGTGTTCTTCCCCGGCCATGTTGGCATCATGGCGGATGCCGAGAATATCATCCACGCCAATGGGACCGCGATGGCGGTGAATGTGGAGCCGCTGGCGGATGCGGCTGCTCGGTTTGCGGAGCATGATGAGGCGATTGTGGCGCGGAAGCGGGTGATGGTGTGATTATCCTCACAATCCTGATCCAACCCTATCCATTCGTGTCGAGCGAAGACGAGACACCCATAAGGCGCGCG
>JANPAM010000422.1:0-2445 GCA_031429915.1 Sphingomonadales bacterium
GCTGAGTGAAGCTGGTTGGACGGTGGATTACGTTAGACTGGAAGACGCCGAAAACAGCGGCAGTTTTACTGGCGAAGTCGCTCGCGCCATCGAACGCCACAGCCCGTCAGCGATCCGCGTAACCGAAGCCGGAGAATGGCGGGTCAGGGCAATGCTCGACAGCTGGGCCGACCGGTTCGACTTGCCAGTCAGCATATTGCCCGACGACCGATTCCTCGCGAACCACGAGGAATTCGAAAGCTGGGCCGCCGAGCGCAAGCAACTCCGAATGGAATTCTTCTACCGCGACATGCGCCGCAAATCGGACCTGCTAATGGACGGTGAAAAACCAGTCGGGGGCAAATGGAATTTTGACAGCGAAAACCGCAAACCCGCCAAAAACGACCTGATGATGCCAAAGCCGCTTCACTTTGCGCCCGATGCGATTACCGCTGAAGTGATCGAAATGGTCGAGGCCCGATTTGCGAGCCATCTTGGCCGCACCGATACTTTCGGCTTTGCCGTAACTCGTGATGACGCGCTTAACCAGCAGGCCCATTTTCTCGATCACGCGCTGCCGCTATTTGGTGACTATCAGGATGCGATGCTCACCGGAGAGCCGTTTCTGTGGCATTCAATCCTTTCGCCTTACATCAACGCCGGTTTGCTCGACCCGCTTGATCTCTGCCGTGAAGTCGAAGCGCGCTACAACGATGGCAAAGTACCGCTAAACGCAGCCGAGGGCTTCATCCGCCAGATCATCGGCTGGCGCGAATATGTGCGTGGTATCTACTGGTTTGCAGGGCCCGATTATGTCGACCGCAATGAGCTGGGCGCGACGCGCGTTTTGCCGCCATTCTACTGGACCGGCGAGACCGATATGCACTGCATGAGCCAGGCAATCGGCCAGACGTTGGATTATGCTTATGCTCATCATATCCAGCGGCTGATGATCACCGGCAACTTCGCGCTGATCGCTGGTGTCGACCCCAAGCAGGTGCACGAATGGTATCTCGCGGTCTACGCCGATGCCTATGAATGGGTAGAGCTGCCCAACACGCTTGGCATGAGCCAGTTCGGCGACGGCGGGATGCTGGCGTCGAAACCTTATGCTTCAAGCGGTGCCTATATCAACCGCATGTCCAATTATTGCTCGTCGTGCCGTTACGATGTGAAACAACGCACAGGTCCCGATGCGTGCCCATTCAATGCGCTCTATTGGGACTTCGTCGCGCGCAACGAGAGCAAGCTTCGCAGCAATGTCCGGATGGCGATGCCATACAAGAATTGGGACCGGATGGCGGATGCTGACAAGTTCGCGCTTCGGGCATCGGCAAAGCAATTTCTGGAAAGGCTCGACTAGGGCGCAAAAGCCGATTATCTTGCACTGCACAAGAATCAACGCGCAGCCAAATTGCGCCAAACCAAAGCGGGCAAGGGACTCACACTCATGGATTTACTGGTAACCACCGAATGGCTGGCGAAAGAGCAAGGCGCGTCGGATTTGCGGATTGTCGACGCCACGTGGTTCATGCCCGACGCTGGCCGCAATGCCGCTGCCGAGTATGAAGGTGGGCATATCGCCGGTGCCGTGTTCATGGACCTCGAAGAACTTGCCGACAGCAACAGCAGCCTGCCCAACACCCTGCCCCCGCCCGAAAAATTCGCCAGCCGGATGCAGTCTCTGGGGTTGGGCGACGGCAGCCGGATTGTCGTTTATGACGACAGCCCGTTCAAGTCAGCGGCTCGTGCATGGTGGATGCTGACGTTGTTCGGCGCGCATGATGTCGCGATCCTCGATGGCGGCATCGCCAAATGGAAGGCCGAGGGCCGACCGCTCGAAACCGGTAAGCCCACACTTCGCCACCGCCACTTCACCGTGTGGCAGGACGACAAGGGCGTCAAAAACAAGGCTGATGTGCTCGCCAATTTGCACAGCAAGTACGCGGTCGTGGTCGATGCTCGCGGTGCGGGTCGCTTCACTGGCGAAGAGGCTGAACCTCGCCCCGAAATCGCGTCGGGCCATATCCCCGGCAGCCGGAACCTGCCTTACGCCAATCTATACAATGCCGATGGCACGTGGAAGCGCGGCGATGATCTGGTTGCCGCATTCAACGACGCCGGAGTCGATCTCGACAAGCCAATGGTCACCACCTGCGGCTCAGGCATGACTGCCGCCATAGTTTTGTTCGGCGCTCGGCTGACCGGCAAGAAGGACGTCGCGCTGTATGATGGCAGCTGGTCCGAGTGGGGACTCGATAAGGATACGCCCAAGGCCCAAGGTGTGGCTTGAGCGGATCGGATAAGCCCCGCAAGCCAGCAACCAAAATCGTTACCGGCGGGCGTCGCAAGGAGCTGACCGGTGCCGTCGTAAACGCACCGGTGTGGCGTGCCAGTACGCATCTGTATGACACTGTCGCCGATCTTGATGCGGGCAAATCGACCAATGAGGACGGCCGTTTCTTC
>JANPAM010000423.1:0-2128 GCA_031429915.1 Sphingomonadales bacterium
CAACGCCTGCGCCGAGTTTGTCGGCGAGCGGCAGGATGGTTGCAGCGAAGGTGTCGGCGTCTTTAAGTGCGCGACCGCCTGAGACGATTATCTTCGCTGATGTCAGCTCGGGGCGTTCCTGCTTGGCGATCTCGCTGCCGATGAAGCTTGAAAGACCGGCATCGCCGCTGCCCGAGACTGCCTCGATTGTCGCCGAACCGCCGGTGGGCTCAGCCTTGGCAAAGGCGGTGCCGCGGACGGTGATGACCTTTTTGGCATCCGACGACTGCACGGTGGCAATTGCGTTGCCAGCATAGATCGGTCTGGTAAAGGTGTCGGCGCTTTCGACGCTGAGAATGTCGGAAATCTGCATCACGTCGAGCAAGGCGGCAACGCGCGGTGCGATGTTCTTGCCGTGGGCCGTTGCCGGAAAGACGAACGCGTCGTGATGGTCGGCCATGCCAGCAATCAGCGGCGCGACATTTTCGGCAAGCTGGTTGGCGTATGCGGCATTGTCGGCAACATGGACCTTGGTCACGCCAGCGATCTTCGCAGCCGCTTCAGCAACCGCGCCGCAGCCTGAACCAGCGACCAGCGCATGGACTTCGCCCAATTTGGCGGCAGCAGTAACCACAGCCAATGTTGCGTCTTTGAGCGACGCATTATCATGCTCTACAAAAACGAGAACGCTCATGCTGCTACTCCCAGTTCCTTGAGTTTTGCGACCAGCGCATCGACGTCGGCGACCTTGATGCCTGCACTACGCACGGGCGGTTCGGTGACCTTCAACGTGGTTAGGCGCGGCGAGACGTCAACGCCGTAATCGGCTGGCGTCTTCATCGCCATCGGCTTGCTCTTTGCCTTCATGATATTGGGCAGCGAAGCGTACCGTGGCTCGTTCAAGCGAAGGTCGGTGGTGACAATCGCCGGGGTCTTGAGCGATACGGTTTCGCTGCCGCCATCGACTTCACGCGTGACCGAGACGCTGTCGCCCGATACTTCGACCTTGGAGGCAAAGGTGCCTTGCGGACGGCCAGTCAACGCCGCCAGCATCTGGCCGGTCTGGTTGCTGTCATCATCAATCGCCTGCTTGCCAAGGATAACGAGGCCCGGCTGTTCTTCGTCCATGATCTTGGCCAAAATTTTGGCAACGCCCAACGGCTCGACATCTTCGGCGACCACGAGGATTGCGCGGTCGGCGCCCATTGCGAGGCCGGTGCGCAATGTTTCCTGCGCCTTTTCAGGACCAACCGACACAACGATAACTTCGGTCGCAACGCCCTTTTCACGGAGGCGAAGCGCTTCTTCGACTGCGATCTCGTCGAACGGGTTCATGCTCATTTTGACATTGGCCAGATCAACGCCAGTGCCGTCGGCCTTGACCCGCGGCTTAACGTTATAATCGATGACCCGCTTAACTGGGACGATGATTTTCATGGTGCAGTCCTCTTCTACCGACTCGAGGCAGGTGGATGCCCGCCAAATCTGTTGCGCCTATGCTTGACGTTTACGTGAACGTCAAGTGGATTTGATTGTTATCAAGCGGCCTTGCGAACTTCCGCGACAATTTTCTCCGCTGCGTCGCCTAGGTCGTTGGCTGACACGATGGGCAGGCCTGAATTGGCTAGGATGTCTTTGCCCTGCTGGACATTGGTGCCTTCGAGACGCACCACCAAAGGCACTGACAGGTTCACTTCTTTCGCCGCCGCGACAATGCCGTCGGCGATGATGTCGCATTTCATGATGCCACCGAAGATGTTGACGAGGATGCCCTTGACGGCTGGGTCCTTGAGGATGATCTTGAACGCAGCCGTCACCTTTTCCTTCGAAGCGCCACCACCAACGTCGAGGAAGTTTGCCGGGAATTCGCCGTTCAATTTGATGATGTCCATCGTTGCCATCGCAAGACCAGCGCCGTTGACCATGCAGCCGATGTTACCGTCAAGCTTGATGTAAGCTAGGTCGTATTCCGATGCTTCGACTTCGGCCGGGTCTTCCTCGGTCAGGTCACGCAGGTCGATCAAGTCCTTGTGGCGGAACATCGCGTTGCCGTCGAACGCGACCTTGGCATCGAGGACGAGCAGTTTCCCGTCATCGGTAACCGCGAGCGGATTGATTTCGATCTGTTCGGCGTCGGTGCCAAGAAATG
>JANPAM010000424.1:0-6261 GCA_031429915.1 Sphingomonadales bacterium
GGCAGGCGTGACGGTGATGCAATTACCCTAGCTGCTTTAGGCGGCGATGCTCGAATTTGCTTACTGGGCGAAGGTGAACTTTAGCCGATATGACAGATACATTCACCGTCGCAGCCCAAAAGCAGACTGTCGGCTGACGACCCAGTTGCAGACATTAGCGTTCCGACTGGACAGCATAAATTAATTCTGATGTATTCCCCAGGGGTCATTACAGGGGAGACGGCGTTATGAAGTACCTTTTTGTCGCTTGCGCGGTGGTCGCGTTCGCATCTAGCGCTGTTGCCAGAGAGCGCAACGAACCTGCCGAGGCAGCCGATCTCCTGTTCGGGTCGATGGCTCGCGACCGACCCGGGGCGGTCGTGCTCGTGACAAGGGGCGAGGAAGCGATCTACTCGCGGGCATTCGGCGGGGCCGATCTTGAGCAGGGCACCCCGATAACCCCGGATACCCGCTTTCACGTAGCGAGCGTTTCGAAGCAATTTACAGCTCTTGCCATCGCACTGCTTGTGCGTGACGGACGGATCAGCCTCAATGAAGATATCCGCGCCTACCTTCCTGAGCAAACCGATTTCGGCAAACCGATCACGGTAGCGCAGCTCCTCAACCACACGAGCGGCTTGCGCGACCAATGGGACCTCTTCCAGCTTTCCGGTACAGACATGCAAAGCTACCTGAGTCAGGATGCGATCTTATCGCTTCTGCAGAAACAGCAGTCGCTGAATTTCGCACCCGGCGCTGAGTATCGCTACAGCAATAGTGGCTACAGCCTCGCTGCTGAGATAGTTGCACGCACCTCAGGGATGCCCTTTCGCCGCTTCGTGCACGAGCGCATTTTTACGCCGCTCAGGATGATAAATAGTCTCATTTACGACGACGGAGCGGAAATGGTATCAGGGCGCGCCCAGTCCTATTCAACCAATGCTGCAGGCGCTGTGCGACTTAGTAGGTTAAACTACAGCAACTACGGCGCGACTAGTATGATGACAACGGCAGCCGATCTAAACAAATGGTCGCGCGAGTTGCTGAACCCGCGCGTTTTTGAACCTTCACTTGTCCGCAATCTGTACGAGCCCACAAGGCTCACTGACGGCACCGTCTCCAATTACGGCCTAGGCATGTACAGGACCAAGATTCGCGGACGCGACGCGGTCCTGCACGGCGGATCGGACGCTGGATTTCGATCCTTATTCGCTAGCTACCCGCAAGATGGTCTAAGCATTATCATTCTTTCGAACGGAAGCGCGGCGTTGGCACCGTTGCATGAAGGCTTGGTTGATGTTTTCTTAAATGATGGCGCCGCTCCGACTGCGATAGTTCAGCCGACACCTGAGCAACTGATGAGTCTGGTGGGCTATTATGCCAGCAATTGGGGAGCAGGTTTTGAGTTCCAGGTCGAAGGCGGGCGCCTTGTTCGAACTGCTGGAGGACCGCCCAGCGCGGCAATCTTTAAGGCTGACGGAGCAATAGAATTTCCACCTTCCTCAGCCCGATTGTATTTTTCTGACGCTGAGCCGGGGCAAGTAAACGCTCTCGAGGAGCGGCCGGATTCGGGGCCGCCAGTGCGCTATAACCGGATCGATAAGCGGCCGGTCAGTGTCCCGGAACTGCAGGCGCTCGCCGGCCGGTACAGAAGCGAAGAACTTGATATCACATACACGCTAACCATGACTGGGGATCGGCTGACGATAGCAAACCTTCAGTCGCCAAAACCAATCCCCCTCAAGGCAATAAATCGTGACTGGCTAGACTCTCAGGGAGCGCGCCTCACCGTTACTCGCGGGCGAGACGATCGGCCGACGGGACTCCTCGTTACGACCGGCAGAGTCCGCGCTCTTCGGTTGGACCGGCTCGAATAAACTACAGTCGTCTCTTTCAACGGAGCCGCGCGTCACGCGACCGTATTTCTCTGGGAGTTTGAGGGAGCCTCCAGAACTCGATACATTTTTTCTAAGTTCTCCCAGTCACTGGTGCTTCATCTCATGTCCCGGGGGGGGTCGTGTCAGCAAACGGCAGCTACGGTATATTGAACTTAGGCTCTATCTAATGCTGCGCCTCCGGTAGCTGAACACTCAATCCATCCAATACATCGGTCATGGGGATTTGACAGGCCAAGCGGGAAAATTCGGTGACACCTTCAGCCAGCTCGAGCATCGTTTCCTCAATTTCGCTGCGCGCCGAAATTTTGGCCGCCCAATCGCCTTTGATAAAAACATGGCATGTTGCGCAGGCGCATTGGCCTCCGCAGTCAGCATCGATTCCTGGAACGCCGTTGTCGATGGCAGCTTCCATGATGGTCGTGCCATTGACGACCGCTATTTCATGAATGGTTCCATCATATTCGATAAAGGTAATTTGAGGCATTTAGTGCTGATCCTTTGCTATGGTGCGGACCATCACTTCTGAATAACCCATAACAAAGCTGCTATTCACACGGATAGGATCACGGACCATTTCGACGCGTTCAAATCGTTTCAAAATTTCTTCCCAAAGAACGCGGACCTGCATCTCACCGACACGGTTGCCCATGCAGCGATGAATGCCGAATCCGAATGACATGTGTTGACGGGCACGTGCGCGATCGATCAGCAAAGCATCGGCATTCTCAATCTTGGTCTCGTCCCGGTTGCCCGAAACGTACCACATGACAACCTTGTCGCCCTTTTTGATTTGCTTTCCTTGAAACTCGACATCTTCCTTGGCGGTGCGTCGCATATAGGCCAGCGGCGTTTGCCAGCGAATAATCTCTGAAACCATGTTCGGGATCAAAGTCGGATCAGCCAGCAGCTTGTCATATTCTTGTGGGTTTTGATTGAGGCCAACTATGCCAGCGCTAATACTGTTGCGGGTAGTGTCATTTCCGCCGACGATCAGCAGAATTAGATTGCCGAGCAATTCCATCGGATTGTCAATCATATCCTTGGTGTCTGGATTGTGCGCCATCAAGGAAATGAAATCGAACTTTGGTGGCTGGTTTGCTCGCTCGTGCCAAAGCCGCGTAAAGTAGGTGAGGCACTCGCGAAGGATCGTGCGTCGTTCCTGAATCTTTTCTTCGGAGACAAACATGTCGACATTTGTAGTTACGTCCGACCACTTGGTCAGCAAGTGGCGATCTTCAAACGGGAAGTCGAATAGCGTCGCAAGCATCTGAGTTGTGAGTTCGATTGACACACGATCAACCCAGTTAAATTCCTCACCAGCGGGTAAATCATCCAGAATCTTACCGGCGCGTTCCCGAATAAGTCCTTCAAGATCGGCAAGCCGGGCGGGCGCGACGCCGGGGGTCGCTGCTTTACGCTGCACATCATGTTTGGGCGGGTCCATGGCAATGAACATGGGGGTAGTGAAATCTGCAGCCTGGTTACCAATTGCGATGGAAGGCTCGGAAGAGAACTGTTTGTGATTGCTGTCGATTTTTACAATATCGTCAAATTTGGTGATCGACCAAAACGGACCGACTTCGCTTTGTGCACAATAATGCACAGGGTCCTCTTTCCGCAGACGTCGAAAATATTCTCCGTGGACATTGTTTTGAAACATGCGGCTTTGGTTCATACAAATTTGATCGAGCGGGATCGAATACGGATCGGGAAAAATATCGCCTGCATCAGTAGACGGCGTCGAAGCGCTCATATTGTTGTCCTCTAACAGATTTCGTAGCCCAGCTATCAGTAGCACTTTGCAACCCTAATTCAATGTTCCTCGTCTTTTGCAATTCTTGGGTCCGTTATGCGTCCAATGCGGACATTGCGGCCACTTCCCGAAGGGGGCCGCTTACAGGTTGACCGCCTGCGCTCAATCCCTCATCCACTGGCGAAGATGCGGGAGAGGCCTTCAGTGCAAGACATTCTTTTTCACCAATATGACAGTTCGCCATTTTCAGAGAAGGTGCGCGTTTGCCTTGGCATCAAGAAGCTGGCCTGGACTGCTGTTGATCAACCCGTCATCATGCCCAAACCTGAACTTGTCGCTCTGACGGGCGGATATCGCCGGATACCGGTCATGCAGATCGGTGCAGACATTTACTGCGACAGCCAGTTAATCGTCCGGGAGCTTGAACGACGATTTCCTGAACCAACGTTGTTTCCACAAGGCGACCATGGCCTGGCATATGCCAATGCGATGTGGTCGGACCGTTCGATATTCCAGGCAGCTGTTGCAATAATTTTCGGAGGACTAGGTGACAAAGTCCCCGCCGCTTTTGTTAATGACCGCACAGCGCTTTCAGGGCGTTCGTTTGACCCGGCCACCATGCAGGCGGCCGTTCCCCATATGGAAGCGCAAATCCGGGTACATATCGCGTTGCTATCCGATCAGCTTGCCGATGGGCGCAGGTTCCTCTCCGGGGATAGCGCCGGACTGGTTGATGCAAATGGCTACTACAACTTGTGGTTCATCCGGTCGGCCTTTCCGCCAGCAGCTAGCCTGTTCGAGAGCATACCGCACATACCTGAATGGCTGGAGAGGGTGAACGCGATCGGTCATGGCAAGCGAATGGAGATGAGCCGCGAGGCCGCGCTCGAATTGGCGCGGGCAGCTGAACCGATAGAAAGCGCGCTCGCGGCTAGGGATGCCCAGTTTGAAGGTAAGCAGGTAACCGTTGCCGCTGACGATTATGGGCGCGACGCTGTTACAGGATTGCTCGTGGGCTCGTCCGAACATCATGTGTCGATCCGACGCAACGATCCCCGTGCAGGTCAGGTCGTTGTTCATTTCCCGCGGATAGGGTTTTCCGTTCTGAGCTGACTCAGCCTGCGACGCTGCCTGTGAAAATGTGAGCAAAGGGGCGCTGGCCATAGGCGTCGAAAGAAGGGCTGCGACTTGGACGGCCACCAGTCCAATTACATCGTCGTTCGAGCAAACCACTGGTCAGCTTCTGGTGATGCGCTCGAGATGGCTGAATCTCCGCAACTGGGTCGTGTGCCGACTGGCAGCTTTTCTAAAATTTTCGCTAGAACCGGACAGTCTGGAAACGGCCCAGTTGCTGCCATAAAACTTTGTAGCCTCAGCGCATGAACGGACGGCAGCTGATCGAGAGCAAGTTAATCAAACGAACGTGAGCTGAGTTAGCGCGAGAAGACCGCGCCATGAGGGGTACCCTCCCCGGACCAGCCGTGCGGCCACTGACGACTGGCGAAACTGAAGCCGACCTGGCCGTCGGTGTCGCGGAAAGTCTCGTCGAAGTTGAGCGCTCCGGTCTTCTCATCGAGCTTAAGCAAATAAAGGCGATCCCCTTTCTTACCCGAGGTGACGACGAGGCGTTTCGCCTTCTTGTCCCAACCCGTCCAGTGCGGGCTGAACGCATCACTGACCGTAAGGCGCGAGACTTCGCGGACGTTCGCCGGGTCGCCAATATCCAGCACTGCGAAGCCGTGGAAATTGGGCACGCTTTGAACAAGGTAACGTCCGACGATTGTCGGAACGCCGCAGAAATCGCCTGGAAACTTGTGGACCAGTTTGGCGATGGGCCTTGGCGTGTCGAGAGCAGTGATGCGCTGGATGCCGCACGACAATGTCTGGACATATACCGAGCCGTCGGCCGCGACGCGTGCTTCCTCGGGCGCCACATTGCCGTTGCCTGTTGGGCCTGGATCAAGGCGATAGGTGCCGAGCAACTTGAGGTCCGACAGGCGGAACACTTGATAGGTGTTGCTAGACAACAAGTAGGGATCCTGCATTGGACTGTTGGTGACCAAGACGCGGTCGATTTCGGGCAGGATGGCAAGGCTGTAGGGCAAGAGGCCATCGTCGGGCAGTGCCGGGTTCGCGTTGCTGACCGATCGGATGACTTTCCCGCTGTCGTCGATCTCGACCAGCCCGCCGGTCTTGCCGCTCATCATCGCCGCATGATCGGCATGGCCGCCATTGTCAGCGAACTGGAAGGAGGCGAGCACGTTCCCATTGGGCAGGCGCAAGAAGCTGTGAGGCATGCTGTAGCCGCCCATACTTTGGAAACGAGCGGCTACCTTGGGCGTGAGCGGATTGCGCAGGTCGAAGATAACCGAATGATTGGCGTCGTGGTCGTTGGCAAACAGCATGCCACTTGCGGGCATTTCATATTCCGTATGATGGATGCGCACAGACTTTATGTCAGTACCAACGCTGGCGACGAGCTTGCCATACGAGGGGGAAGCTGGATCGGCATCGATCACCGCTAGGAAGTTGTTGCCCTCCTTCGCTTGGTCAGCGGTCCAAACGAAGAGATAATGACCAGGCGTATTGGAAGGCGTGGCTTGGGCGATCGCGCCCAACGACAAGCAGGCG
>JANPAM010000425.1:0-10676 GCA_031429915.1 Sphingomonadales bacterium
TCCGGCTTTTTCCGCAAAACCCCAAGCCGCTTCGGCCAGCGGAAGCACACGTTCCGCCATTGCTTGTGCATGCGATGAGCTTGCTGTGCCGTCGATAACCCGCTTCTTGATGCCCTGAATAATGCCCGCCAACCGAAAGAAATTATATGCAAAATACCAGTTCATGTCGGGCACGCCGCCGCGGTTTGTGGCCGCGCAATAACGCTGAGTCATCTCGTCCAGTTCGGGAATGCCTAGCGTCTCGCGGTCGAGGTTCATTACGCCTGAGCGGCCACCATTTTCGGTTACCCACGCCATTGCGACATAGGTGAAATCTGCAAGGGGATCCCCAAGCGTTGAAAGCTCCCAGTCGAGCACTGCTGCGACTTTGGGCGAACCCGCTTCGTAAATCAGGTTGTCAATCCGGTAGTCGCCGTGGACAACGCTGGTGCGCGTTTGTTCGGGCAAAGTTTTGGGCAGCCATTCGATAAGGCGCTCCATTTCGGGCATCACTTCGGTTTCGGACGCGCGGTACTGCTTGGTCCAGCGTTCGACCTGCCTTCCGAAATAATTGCCTGGTTTGCCGAAATCGGACAGCCCCGCCGCCTCGACGTCGATATTGTGAAGTGCCGCCAGCGTGTCGATCATCGCTTCATAAGTCGCGCGGCGTTCGGCGGGGGTGGAACCCGGCATCGCGCCGTCCCAGATTGTCCGGCCCTCGACCATGTCCATGATGTAGAACCAGCTGCCGATAACGCTGTCGTCGGTGCACAGGCCAAAGGGTTTGGCGACGGGGAAACCGGTCGGGTGGAGGCCAGCAATGACTTTATATTCGCGGTCAACGGCGTGCGCGCTTGGAAGCAAAACCCCCAAAGGCTTGCGACGGAGCACATAGGAACCGCTTTTGGCGTTGAGCCGGTAGGTCGGGTTTGACTGCCCGCCAGCGAATTTTAGCGCCTCTACCGGGCCTTCGAAACCGGCGACGTTCGCACTCATCCATTCCGCGAGTTTGGCTTCATTGATCACGTCTGCACCCGTCGGCGCTACGGTGCCGGTGAAGGCGGCCTGAGCGTCGATCTGCTCGGTCAAAACACAATCACCGAACGGGCAGCGTCGCCGCGTTTCATTTTGTCGAAGCCTTCGTTAATCTGCTCAAGCGGGATCGTCTCTGAAATGATGCTGTCGAGATCGAGCAGGCCACGCATGTAGAAATCGACGAGCCGCGGAATATCGACGGGGAAGCGATTGCCGCCCATGATCGCGCCTTGCAGTTTCTTGCCCGAGAGAAGTTCCATCGCGCTGAGGCCCACCGAATGCTGGAGCGGCATCATGCCCAAAATCGTCGCGGTGCCGCCGCGCTTCAGCGATTTGACCGCAAGTTCGCCCGATGCGGGGCGGCCGACGGCTTCGATTGCGTGATCGACGCCGCCCTTGCTCAATTCGAGTATTTGCGCGGCGGCATCGTCGGCCATTGCGTCGATCACATCGGTCGCGCCGAGCTTCTTTGCCAATGCACGCTTTTCAGGAATCGGATCGGCGGCAATAATGCGGCCTGCACCCGCAATCTTTGCGGCGTTGATTGTCGCGAGCCCTACTCCGCCGCAGCCGATAACCGCAACTGTTTCGCCCGGCGTGACCTTGCACGCATTGAAGATCGTCCCTGCGCCCGTGGTTACCGCGCAGCCGATGACCGAAGCTTGTGGCAACGGCATTTCGGGGTTGATCGCGACACACGCATGTTCGTGGATGAGCATCATCTCGGCATAGGCCGACAGGTTGAGCATCTGCGCCACGGGCGACCCATCGGGCCGAGTTAAACGCGGTGCTTCGCCCGGCTTGCGCCGCGTTTCTGCACCCAGACAAAGCGACATCCGCCCGGTAACGCAATATTCGCAATGTCCGCAGAAAGCCGAGAGGCAAGTGATGACCGCATCGCCGACCTTGACCGTTCGCACTTCGCTGCCGACCGCCTCGACTATGCCCGCCGCTTCGTGGCCCGGAATCGCGGGCAGCGGATGCGGGTAGGTGCCTTCGATAAAATGCAGGTCGCTATGGCACAGACCGCAGGCCGCGGTGCGGATCAGCACCTCGTGCGGCCCGGGGTTTGCGATATTGACCTGTTCGATGACCAGCGGTTTGCCAGCCTCAACTAAGACCGCAGCTTTCAACGTGTTGCCCCCACATCGCCGCTCGAAAGCGAAGCCTTGTCGCGCACGCCATGCTTGCCGAGTTCCATTCGCGCAATCGCACGCGAGTGGACTTCATCGGGGCCATCGGCGAGACGCAGTGTCCGCTGATGCGCGTAGGCAGAAGCCAGCCCGTAATCGTCGGACACGCCGCCACCGCCGTGCGCCTGAATTGCGTCATCGATGATCTTCAGCGCCATGTTCGGTGCCTGCACCTTGATCATCGCGATCTCAGCAGCGGCACCCTTGTTGCCAACCTTGTCCATCATGTCGGCGGCCTTATGGCATAATAAGCGAGTCATTTCGATGTCGATTCTCGCGCGAGCAATCCGTTCTTCCCACACATTATGCTCGGAAATTGTCTTGCCAAACGCCACGCGCGACTGGAGCCGTTTGCACATTTTTTCGAGCGCTTCTTCAGCGGTTCCGATGGTGCGCATACAGTGGTGGATTCGGCCAGGTCCAAGGCGGCCTTGCGCGATCTCAAAACCGCGGCCCTCACCGAGCAACATGTTCGAGGCGGGGATGCGAACATCCTTCAGTTCGATTTCCATATGCCCATGCGGTGCATCATCGTAACCGAACACTGGCAGATGCCGCAGGATGTTTACACCCGGCGCATCAAGTTCCATCAGCACCATCGACTGCTGCGCATGGCGCTTCGCTTCGAAATCGGTCTTGCCCATGACAATCGCGATTTTACAACGCGGGTCGCCTGCGCCCGACGACCACCATTTGACTCCGTTCAGAACATATTCGTCGCCTTCGCGGCGGATCGAGGTTTCGATGTTCGTTGCGTCCGATGATGCCACAGCAGGCTCGGTCATCAGGAATGCCGAACGGATTTCGCCGTTCATCAGCGGGATCATCCACTTTTGCTTCTGTTCCGCAGTGCCGTAGCGAAGGAACACCTCCATATTGCCGGTGTCGGGCGCGGAGCAGTTGTAGATTTCCGACGCCATGCCGATGCGGCCCATTTCTTCGGCGCACAGAGCATATTCCATGTTGGTCAGGCCGGGACCTTCGAAACCAACGCTATCATCGACATGCGCGCGGCCAGAACCCGGAGGCATGAACAGGTTCCACAGGCCAGCCGCCTTGGCGCGCGCCTTTTCTTCCTCAACGACTTGCAAAACTTTCCATCGGCTGCCCTGCGCTTGCTCGGCGTAATAGTCTTTGACGCGCGGCCGGATGAAGCGTTCGTTATGCTCGCGGATCCGGTCGCGCCAATAGGTCTGCTTCTCGTTGAGATCGAAATCCATGATTCGTCATCCTCTGCTAAATTTAATTGCGCGCTTAACTGGCAGACTTGGCCGCTTCGTTCAAGACGCGCAACCGTTCATTGTGGCTTTCGCGCGAAATCGGAAAATGACGGAGCACCGATATCCCGATTATGCCAATCACTAATATCGCCAGCATGTAATACAGCGCCATCCTGTCCAGTATTTCACCCGGTACTTGGCCGGCGACCGCCTCGCGCGGGAATTGCGACAGGCTGATGATCATCCCCGAGACAAATGTGCCAATTCCAACCGCGCATTTCTGCATGAAGAAATAGCCAGCGAAAAACAGCCCCTCCGAACGTCTACCAGTCTCCTGCTGCGACGCTTCGACGACATCGGCCATCATCGACACTGTCATGATCATCATGCCGATCGCCGCGGCGTTGGAGAAAATGACGAAGGCGAACATGAACCGGGCGTCGGGATTGGCCGGAGCGCCGGGGACCAGATCGAGCAGCCAGCTTGCATAAATGGCCGTGTTAAGCGTCAACGACACAATCGCGAACAGCATCGCGCCGTATTTTTTCCCCAATCGCGCCTGCACCGGCGGCACAATCATAAATGCGACGACCATGCTGGCAAACAGGATGAGCGCGTAAAGCGTCAGCTCGCCGGTCGTGAGCTGCCACAGGAACGAGAGCAGGTAGTTGGTCATCGCAAAAGTGATGCCCTGATTGATCAGGCCAAACAGTGCTGCCGATACCAGCCATAAGAATGGGCGGTTCGAAAGCGTGTTGCGCATGTCGCCGATCGTATGCCGCAAACTTTGGCTCGGCTGGCGGGGTGGGGATTGTCTGGCGACATGTTTATGCTGACCAAGCGCCGATATCAGAACGCCGCCGACAATCATCAATGTCCCGCACCAGGCGTAGGCCGTATAACCAGCGCGGTCGGTGACCCCCTTTGGCCCTGCAAAAAATACGCCGTAAGCGAGGATAAGGATGAGCAGGCCGCCAGCCCATCCGAACAGAAACCGGTACCGCGTTAGCCGGGTCCGCTCATCATAGTCGCTGGTCAGCTCGGGCACGAGCGCGACCGACGGGACTTCGCACATCGATACGAAAGTTCGCACCAGAACCGCGGTGCAAAACAGCCAAAGCACGAGCATCGAATCGCTGAGTTGAGGCGGATGCCAAAGCAGCAGCCATAATATGCCGAGCGGAATGGCCGACGCATACAGCCAGGGCAGGCGGCGACCCCAGCGGCTTTGGGTGCGGTCGCTCAATTCGCCGATGATCGGGTCGGCAAACGCATCGAAAATCAGCGCGCCCATGATGACTGCACCAACCAGTCCAGCCTCAAGCCCCAGCACCTGATTGTAGAAAATCAACAGGAACACGGAAAAGCCGTTGTCTTTGACACCGTACGCAATTGACCCAAGGCCGTGAAGGACCTTCAAAGATCGCGGAAGGCGTTTGGTTGTCATCAAACGATATGCCCGATTGGCGGTTTTGCGGCGAATCGCATTTGGACAGGCTCCTCTCCCACTTGCCATGCTAGGGGCGCGACCCCGCCTGTCAATTGCTTCGCAAATGACGTTACGGCAATCATTGCTCACGGATAAGCGCTTGCGTTTCGCCGGACGACAGCCCAAAAATTAGCCAAGCGATTAAGAGGAGAGCATGATGTCTGACCTTGAAACATTCCGCGCGGAAGCGCGCGGCTGGCTCGAAGAAAACTGCCCGGCCGAAATGCGCACACCGGTTAAGGGCGACGAAGACGTCTGCTGGGGCGGGCGCAATTTTGTTTTTCAAAGCGAAGCGCAGAAGCAGTGGCTGGAGCGCTGCGCGGCCAAGGGTTACACTGTGCCTGATTGGCCGACGGCCTATGGCGGCGCGGGGTTGTCTGCAGCTGAAACCAAAGTTCTGCGGCAGGAAATGGCCAAGCTTGGCTGCCGTTCGCCGCTGAACAGCTTCGGCATCTGGATGCTCGGACCGGCTTTGCTCAAGTTCGGCACCGAAGAGCAAAAGGTGCATTATCTCAACGAAATCGCACATGGCAAAGTTCGCTGGTGTCAGGGCTATTCCGAACCCGGCGCGGGCAGCGATCTCGTGTCGATGCAAACCTATGGCGAGGACAAGGGCGATCACTGGATGGTCAACGGCCAGAAAATCTGGACGTCGTATGCTGACAAGGCCGACTGGATTTTCTGCCTCGTTCGAACCGACAAGACCAACAAATATCAGGGCATCAGTTTCCTGTTGTTCGATATGGAAACGCCCGGCGTTTCAACAAAACCGATCAAGCTGATTTCGGGCAACTCGCCATTTTGCGAAACATTTTTTGACAATGTTGTCGTGCCGAAACATCAAATCGTCGGCGAACTAAACCGGGGCTGGGATGTTGCGAAATATCTGCTGGGCCACGAACGAGAGATGATTTCGGGCATGGGCGGCGACGGCGGCGTGACCTCGATTGGCGCCGCGATGAAGGAAATTCTGAGCGAAGAACCAGTGCTACGCGCACAGATGGCATTATTCGATGTCGAAAACCTGACCTTCCGCGCGCACGGTGAACGCTTCATGGACGAATGGAAGACAGGCAAGGCGCATCCGGCGTATTCGAACCTGATGAAATATGTCGGCACCGAGCTGAACAAGAAGCGCAACGAACTGGTCATGTCGATTGGTGGTTCTCAGGCGCTTGAATGGGACAGCGAGCGTTCGAACGGCGGCTCAAAGGCTCGCAATTGGTTGCGGACCAAAGCGAACTCGATCGAAGGCGGCACCAGCGAGGTGATGCTGAACGTCGTGTCCAAACGAATCCTCGAAATGCCGGGGGCTTGATATGACCAGTGAAATTATTTGGAGTGGCAGCTGCATTTGCGGTCACGCGGGATATGTTGCTAACGGCCCAGCGATTTTTCAAGGACGCTGCTATTGCGCTGATTGCCATAAGGAGAGCGGGACTGGCCATGTATCAACGCTAGCCGTCGCTGACACTGTGCTTGAAGTTTCGGGCGAGCTGAATTCATTCACGCGTCCTTGTGATCGTGGTGGAACGATAACACACAGCTTCTGCCCCCTGTGCGCTACCACCCTGTTTCATCGCTCTTCGAATTTGCAAGGCGTGACAATATTGCGTGCAGGGACATTGGATGATGACAGCAACTACACGCCTGAAATTGCGATTTATGCATCGTCGGCGGCGGCATGGGATCAGCCGCCCGAAGGATTGATGGCATTTCCAAAAATGCCACCCGAATACGAACCGAACAATTGAGAGCAGCGAAATGGCAATGACACTCAACGACGACCAGGCGATGCTCCGCGACAGCGCGCGCGACTTCATGAAGTCGGAGGCCCCGACCGCGCATTTTCGTGAGTTTCGCGACAAGAGCTGCAAGGATGGTTTTTCGCACGGCCTGTGGAAGCAGTTTGCCGAGATGGGTTTTACCGGAATCCTGATCCCCGAAGCCGATGGCGGCATGGGGATGGGGCATATCGAGGCAGGCATTGTGCTTGAAGAGATTGGACGGAATTTGTCGCCTTCGCCTTTTCTGTCGACCTCGGTTGCTGCAGTTGAGGCATTGAAGCTTGCGGACAAGGCAATGCGCGAGCGATGGTTTCCGGGCATATTGGCTGGAGAAACCGTCATTGGGCTTGCGGTTGATGAAGGCGTGAAGCACCGACCCGATAATATCGCGTGCAAAGCCGTACGAAGCGGTAATGGCTTCAAGCTCACGGGGCACAAGCAGTTCGTGGTGCAAGGCACGTCGTCCGATATGCTTATTGTCGCAGCGCGCACGGCGGGTGCGGCTGGAGAGACTGACGGTTTGACATTATTCGCGGTCGAAAAGGATGCAGCGGGAATGTCGATGGAGGCAGCGCGCTTGGTCGACTCTGCGATGGCGGCGCATGTCACATTCGACGGCGTTCAAGTCGATGCCGACGCGGTGATCGGCGAAGTCGATGGCGGCTGGAGCGTGCTGACCAAGATGCTCGACGCCGGACGAGTTGGCGCGGCGGCCGAAATGGTCGGTGTCGGGACCGGGGCGATGGATATCACCTTTGAATATCTCAAAACCCGAAAGCAGTTTGACCGAGTGATCGGCGAATTCCAGGCGCTCCAGCATCGCGCTGCGCATCTGTACGGCGAAATGGAAGGTGCACGGTCGATTGTGCTGAAGGCGCAATCCTTGCTCGACGAGGGCCATGCTAAGGCAGAACTTTATGTCGCGGCGGCCAAGGCGAAAGCCGGTCTTGCCTGCAACCTCGCGGTGCGCGAAGGTGTGCAGATGCACGGTGGCATCGGCATGACCGACGAATATGATATCGGTCTCTATATGAAGCGCGACCGGTCTTTGAACGAATTTTTCGGCGACGCCTATTTCCACGCCGACCGCGTCGCGACGATGAACGGTTACTAAAAAGGACAAGACGATGGACATTCAAACACTGTTTAACCTCGATGGCCGTGTGGCTGTTGTCACCGGAGGATCGCGTGGGATCGGCAAGATGATCGTCGAGGGGTACTTAAAGGCTGGCGCCGCCCGCGTTTACATCAGCGCGCGCAAGGTCGACCAGATTGAGGAAACCGTTGCCGAATTGGGCGGCCAGGTCATCGGTCTGCCATGCGATCTTTCGACCGTCGACGGCTGCCTATCGCTCGCCGCCCAAATCGCCGATCGTGAAGAAAAGATCGACATTCTCGTCAACAACGCCGGTGCTGCATGGGGGGCCGACTTCGGCCAGTTTCCCGAGGCAGGTTGGGACCGCGTGATGGACCTGAATGTCAAATCGTTGTTTTTCCTGACGCAGGCGCTGCATCCGCAATTGAAGGCAGCGGCGACTTTCGAACGGCCGGGCAAAGTCATCAACATTGCTTCGATCGATGGCATGAAGATCAATCCGTGGCAGACCTATAGCTATCAGGCATCGAAGGCTGCGGTCATCCACCTGACCCGTCGGCTGGCGGCGGAACTCGTCAAGGACAATATCCTCGTAAGCGGCATCGCGCCTGGCGCGTTTCAGTCGGATATGAACAAGGCAGCGCGGGATCATGCCGATGCCGTCGGCAAGGGTATTCCGTTCCCTCGGATTGGCACACCTGAGGATATGGCCGGGCTTGCAATTTTCCTGGCGGCGCGCGGCGGTGATTATATCTGCGGCGAGACGATTGCCTGCGACGGCGGCATTGTTAACGCTTCACTGCCGGGCAACGGTATCGCGCCTTAAGATCAGGGCCTACGCTATGGCAATCGTACCGGTTGCAAAATCTGCAACTGGTGCGTTTCTTTTCGCAATTGCAGCAAACCGAACCAGGCGGCATATGGGCGTCAGCGGCAAGAAACTGCCGAAACGCACTTCAGCCGGCGCGGCTCTCTCCTCCTCTCTCCCTCGCCCCCGGTTGAATCGAACGGCCTCCATGCACAGCGTGGAGGCCGTATTCGTTCACGCTCCAGACTTCTCTGCCAAGTTGTCCACCGCAAACCCTCCGGCCTGTGGATAACTTTGCATTTTTATGTTTGCGCGACTCAAATTCCATGACACTTTCAAGTCATCAGGCAGGACCGCCACAATGCAAAGCCAAACCGGCAACGGAGAAGCGGAGCGGAATGGTTCGAATGCAAGGTCACCAAATCGGCAGGCAAGTCTTTCGCAAGAAAGGAAAATGTGGCTGAGGCGGTGGGTACAAAGACAACGATTATCGAGTGCGGCGACACGCAAGTGAAGCAACGCCAGATAGGGATACCCACAGTACCAAGGCGAACCAACAAGGCCTTCGGGCCGAGTTGGGGAACCGGACGTCAGAGAGCGGAAAGAATGGCCCTTGTGGCCAGGGACTTCCAACTTCAGACGCAGTGGCCGCTGGTAGCAATACCAGCGGCCATTTTCGTTTGTGGTTATCGACGCGGCGTTTGATTGACCGCCACATTAACCTGACAGCCCAATTTAAATCTCTAGCATTGATTGCATATTTTGCGGTTCAGGCTGAATGTACCTTTTCAATGAATGCACGATGGCGTCGGTGATATCTCCTTGCAGGACGAGCAAATCCGCAAATTCATGATCAAGGTTTTTCGACCAAATATGGTTTCCGTCTTCCGCGTCAATAAGCTGCGCGGTTACACGGGCCCGGTCTTCGGCAATCCGCACGCTTCCCTCTATTATGGCGGCCACATTGAGCTGATCGGAAATTTGGCGCACATCAATGTTACGGTTTTTGAATGCAAAGCTCGACGTGCGTGAAGATACTTTGAGCCCGGGTATCCGTGAAAGTGCGTTGATCAATTCCTCCGCCATGCCTTCGCCCAAATAATCCAGCTGCGGGTCCCTGGTCATGTTTACAAAAGCGAGCACAGCGAACGAGCTAAATTGTTTGAAACCGGTTTTGTGATTGTCGTTGATGTAGCCAACCTCAAGCCGATAACCGAGACCCCTGACGGTCACCAGCAATTTGGCATCATCGCCTAGAGCTTTTCGCAACGCTACGACGTGAACCTGTAAAGCATTTTCCTCAATGGAAAGGCCCGCCCAGACCAAATTTATCAGCTCATTTTTCGTTACAATTTCGCCATTCGCGGCGGCCAGTGTCGATAAAATTTCAAGAGCTTTGTTGCCTAAGGAGACGGGACGCGCGTTCAATCGCAATTGCCTAAATGGCTGCAACGTAAACCGCCCAACCTTGATATTCAGATTTTGCATTAGTCCAGTCCACCAAAAATCGTGCCGAAGAAAATAAGCGGCGAATGTGCGACCAGTAACCATAGTCATAACAGAATACGCGTGACGGGTCGATATCTTTCGCTGACTTCAGGATAACTTCATCGAAATTTAATGGATAGGCCAAGGACTGATGCCCGCCTGTGTCCTATAAGGAGGTATAAAATACGGATCAATGATGGGTCGCCGCCATGTACTCTTAAATGGAAGGTTTCATCATGACACTACGACAAACAGTTCGCACTGGCTCGGCTAGCCGCATAATTCAGGCTGGTATTATATTAACGCTTGTTGCGATCACCACGCCGCTGGCGGCCCAAGACACCATCGTAGAGGGTTCGCCACGACGCAGTAACGATATCCAAGAAAGGGTTAGCTACGTTGACCTTGATTTGCGCGACCAGAGCAACCAGCAAATGCTGATTTCGCGGGTAAGGCAAGCGTCCAATCGGGTCTGCGACATTGTACTCCGTGGCCAATCGCCGATGATGAAATTCAATAGCCGTTGCCCGCAGAGAACGTATCAAGAGGCAAAGCCACAAATCAATTTGGCGATTGCCAAC
>JANPAM010000426.1:0-2304 GCA_031429915.1 Sphingomonadales bacterium
CGGTTGCTTGTCGAGGCGCAGCGTTCGCCTGCTGGCACTTTGTCGGGGTTCATGCCCAGACATGCCGAGCAGCCGGGTTCGCGCCATTCCAGGCCTGCGTCGGTGAAGATGCGGTCGAGGCCTTCGGCATCGGCTTGGCGCTACACCAGTCCGCTGCCAGGGACGACGATGGCCCATTTGACGTTTGCCGCTTTGTGGCGGCCTTTCAGCACGGCGGCGGCAGCGCGGAGGTCTTCTATTCGGCTGTTGGTGCAGCTGCCTATGAAGACATTCTGCACCTCCACATCGGTCATCGGCGTTCCCGGCACGAGGCCCATATAGGCGAGCGACTTCTTCGCCGCTTCCTGCTTCGACGGATCGGCAAAGCTCATCGGATCGGGAACAACGCCAGTGATCGGTAACACATCCTCGGGCGACGTGCCCCAGGTCACGCTCGGTGCGATGTCCGCGGCGTTGAGGACAACGGCTTTGTCATAAGTAGCGCCCGCGTCGGTCGCGAGCGAACGCCAATAAGCAACCGCTGAATCCCACTCCGCGCCTTTGGGAGCCATCGGCCGACCTTTGAGATAGTCAAAAGTCACATCGTCGGGTGCAATCAGACCGGCACGCGCGCCATGTTCGATAGCCATGTTGGATATCGTCAGCCGCCCTTCGACGCTTAGGGACCTGATAACCGCGCCGGTATATTCGATGACATGGCCGGTGCCACCAGCCGCGCCCAATACGCCCGTAATATGCAGCACAACGTCTTTCGCCGTAATGCCGGGGCCGAGTTCCCCCTCGACTCGAACCTCCATCGATTTCGATTGCTTCAACTGCAACGTCTGAGTGGCAAGTACATGCTCGACTTCGCTGGTGCCAATGCCGAACGCGAGCGCACCAAGCCCGCCGTGACATGCGGTATGGCTGTCGCCACAGACAATTGTGGTGCCGGGCAGCGAAAAGCCCTGCTCGGGTCCGACAACGTGGACGATGCCCTGTTCCGCATCGGTCGCGCCGATATATTTGATGCCGAATGCGGGAGCATTTGCCTCCAACGCCGCCAGTTGCGCCGCACTCTCGGGATCGGCAATAGGCAACCGCTGGCCCGAAGCATCCCGCCGCGCGGTCGTCGGCAAATTATGGTCGGGCACCGCGAGCGTTAGATCGGGCCGCCGAACCGTCCGTCCGGCAACGCGCAGCCCCTCGAACGCCTGCGGGCTGGTAACCTCATGCACCAGATGCCGGTCGATGAAGATAAGCGCCGTGCCATCATCGCGTGTCTCCACCACATGGGCGTTCCAGATTTTTTCGTACAGCGTTTGGGGTGTTGGCATAATGAAAGTTGCCATAAACATGACACCCGCGAAATCAACCTTGGCTGACTAAAAGAGGATGGCAATCGATCTGTTCGACACTATATCGCAGACATGGTTACCCGCTCCCCGGAATCTCCGTATTTGCGCAATACAGGAATCGGCCTGACTTTAGCGGCGGCGATGTTTGCAACGTGGATAGGTATCCACATCTGGGCGATGTTTGGACTAGAACTGTCCGGCGCAAACTGGGCATTCGTGCCGCCGGTCTTTGCGCTACAGTGCTGGCTGTCGGTAGGCATGTTCATTGTCGCACATGATGCGATGCACGGATCACTGGCGGTGGGGCGGCACCGGTTAAATGCGGCGATTGGCGCTTTGGTCCTCTTTTTATATGCAGGGTTTGGCTGGCGGCGGATGCGTGATGCACATCTGGAGCATCACCGTTATCCCGGCAGCGAGCGCGATCCTGACTTTAATGCCAATAACGTCCATGATTTTTGGCCTTGGTACGGGCAGTTTTTGAAGCGATATTTCGGCTGGCAATCGATAGTCTTCATATCAAGCGTGGTGCTCATTTATTTTTTCGTATTGAAGGTGCCGCCGGCAAATATCATTTTGCTCTATGGCTTACCGGCAATCGCTTCATCCCTACAGCTCTTTTACTTTGGCACTTACCGCCCACATCGGCATGAGCATTCGGCATTTGCCGACCGGCATAATGCGCGGACGAACGATTTTGGGCACTTGACCTCGCTGTTCAGCTGCTTTCATTTCGGCTATCATCATGAACATCACCTTTCGCCGGGGACGCCGTGGTGGGCGCTTCCAAGAGCGCACCGGGAATATAAGCAGGGACAATTAAAGTGACTGTGCTGGCAAACATATTGATCGTGATCACGACCGTAGCCGCCATGGAAATCTTTGCCTGGTGGGCGCATAAATATATCATGCACGGTTGGGGATGGAGCTGGCACCGCGATCACCACGAACGCCATGATAACGTGCT
>JANPAM010000427.1:0-3511 GCA_031429915.1 Sphingomonadales bacterium
CGTTGCAACTGGTCGAGCGTCTGTTGCCCGAGCAAATAGTGGATCGCCTGCAACACCGGCCCGGCGTGTGGCTTGACCGCGACCTTATCCTGCGGGCGTAGCGCGTGGAAATACAGCGCCGCCATGATTGCAGTCATCGAGGCACAACTGGCCTGGTGTCCGCCGACCTTCAACCCGTCACGTTTCGGCCGGATGTGAGTGGCGTGGTGCACCATCCACGACGACAACCAGCGCAGTCGGCTATCAATCGCTTCAATCGCAGATATGGTTTCGATTCGATCATTTATCATAATATCTTGTTTCATAATGTTTCGGCGATAGCCACGATAGTCATGGGCTATGGACAAAAAGCATAAGCCGATAAAAAAAGGGCAGAGCCGAAGCCCCGCCCTTTATCAAGCCATTGGGCCTTGCTTTAGAACTTGAAGCTTGCTCGTGCGCCCCACAGCCTTGGCGGTGCATAGCTTGCCTGCAACGCGCCGCCGCCGCCCCAGACGAAGCGGTTTGAGGTCGCCCTGTCGGTTACGTTGTTGACGAATGCCTGAACTTCGATGTTCTCGTTAAACGCCCATGTCAGCCGCAAATCAATCTTCGAATAAGCACCTTGGCGTTCGAGGATCGAATTGAAATGCTGGCCGAAAAATGCTCCCGAGAACGTCATCACTGCATAAGGCGTCAGTGTGCCAGCGCTGCCCAGATCGATGTCATAAGAGGCATAGACTGCGCCTGAATATTCGGGCGAGTGCGGCAGGCTGTTGCCGTTCAAGTTACAACCGAAGTTTGCGGCTGGCTGGCCTACACCACCCGTGCCCGGGACTAGACCGCAATCATAGCCGGGTGCGAAAAGACGCCGTTGTCCAATACCCGCGATTTGCACACCATTGACAATCGTGGGCGCCAGCACGGTCGCGTCAGCGACGATGATTGACGTGCCGAAAGGTGCCGGAACATTGGTGTAGTCGGTATATTTCGCGTTGAGGTACGAGCCACTCAGGCCAAGCGTGAGCGCGTCTACCGGTTTCCAGATCGCTTCAAGCTCAGCACCGTAAGATCGGGCTTTACCGCTGTTTTCGATAATCGAAAGCGTGGCTGGGCCAATTGGCACCTGACGCTGTTCTTGGAGACTATTATATTTGTTGTAGAAGCCGGCGATATTCAGTTGAATTGTGTTGTCGGCAAAACGGTTCTTCGATCCGATTTCGAACGCAAGCACCTTTTCTGGCTTAAAGGTTGGTTGCAGCGCGGCCTGGCTCTGCCCCGAGTTGAACCCGCCTGAACGGAAGCCCGTCGAGACTGACGCGTACAGCAAACTGTCATCAGTAGCCTGATAGTCGAGGCCGACCCGCCATGTCAGCTTTTTGAATGTTGCCGTGTCATATGTCGCGCCGGTGAGAAGGAGGGGATTGGCAGCAAGACACCGGAACCCAGGCCGTGGGGCCGGAGTAGTTCCCGACGCAAGGTAAGTGCAGTTTGTCGGGGCACCCTTCACGCCAAAGGCCGAGTCGGGTATTGAAGGAATATTGAGCCTAATAAAGGTTCCATCGGTCCCGGGGGGCGTGGTCCCGGTCAGCGGAACAACCGACCGTTCATTGGCAAAGGCGAAGTCCTTCTTGTCACGCGTGTAGCGAGCGCCAGCCGTAAACTTCAACTTTTCAGTAAATGCGTAGCTTGCCTGCGCATATGCTGCCATCGACTCGGTTTCGGCACGCTGTTCATCAAAGAAGCCGCCGCGGAAATTAGCGCCAGTGATGTTCGGCGTCACATTGCGGATGACCAGCGGACTTTGCTGATTGATTAGCGTGTTGCGAAGCTTGTCCTTGAAATAATAAGCCCCAAGCACGTATGTTAACGGCCCTGAAGCATCCGAAAGAAGCTGCAATTCCTGACTGAATGTTTTGGCGGTGGTCGTTACCTCGTCAACGGCAACGGTATTGCCCGAAAAGTCGGAGTCCGCCGAACGCTGGACTCTAAAATCGGTGTAGCCGGTAATCGACCGCAATGTCACCGCGCCGAAATCATACGCCAGATTGGCCGAATAACCGTAGTTGCGCAGATCGAGCACTGTCGGCTGGTCGGTATCGATCCGGTAGGGGTCTCCAGCCGCAAAAATCGGCACGCCTGCATCAATTGTCAAAGGCGCGTCGACAACGCCGTCGCGGTTTCCGCCGCGAGAGTTCAAGACGAGCACGCTGCTGTTATACAGCTGTTGGTTTGACGGGGTATGATAATATGAGCCACGCAATTTATATCCGAATGCCGCGCCACCTGCGCCGCCCTGGTTCGAATAATCGAATTTCAACAGCGCACTGAATGCCTCGCTCGGTTGAAGCAACACTGACCCGCGGACATAACGGTTTTTGTCGTCGAACAGATTGTTGCCAAGCGGATTGGAGTTTTTCACATAGCCGTCGGATTCCTCGAATGAACCGGCCAAGCGCATTGCCACTGTATCGCTAAGCGGGGCATTTATAAAACCTTCGGTGCGGAACCGGCCATTTTCGCCGATGGTCAGGTCGAGCCCACCTTTATATTCGTCAAAGCTTGGCTTGGCTGTGCTGATCGCGATGTTGCCGCCGAACGTGTTGCGCCCGTAAAGCGTACCCTGCGGCCCGCGCTGAATTTCAACCCGTTCGATATCGACAAACGAGAGCGTCGCTTGCTGCGATCGTGACTGATAAACACCGTCGATGAAAAAGCCGATAGTCGTGTCGCCGTTGACACCGACATTTTCGGTACGCACACCGCGAATGGCTGGGCGGGCATCAGGGCCGGACCGACCAAACTGAAATCCGGGTACAATGTTTTCAAGCCGCGAAATGTCAGTCGTGCCCTGCGCTTTCAACTGCTCGCCGCTGAAAGCCGAAACCGAGATCGGAACAGTTTGAAGGTTCTCTTCGCGGCGTTGCGCGGTAACGATAATTTCGTCGATACCGGCTTCGTCACTCGCTGCCTCTTGAGCGTAAAGCGGTGTAGTGGTCAGCATAGCCGCAAGCGGCGCAGCGGTGCCTAGCAAACGCAAGTTCGAAACTCTCATTGTTCAAATCCTCCCTTGAACAGTTATTAAACAATATATGAGGACAGGTGGACTGCAAAAAGACTTCGAATGCAAGTCAAATATGACTTCGAATGCAAAGAGTCGTTGCGAGTGGCAAAAGCGACACACCCATCCCAGCCATGGGCGCCGATTGCATTTCCGAACTGCAAACAACTGGGCAATGAGAACCTGCCATCAAATCAACAGCCGCTGCGGTCAAAACGTCAACGATGACATCATCCGGCTGGTGGCATCGAAAAGCAAATCTGTCCGACAAAAAGCAAATCTGTCCGACAAAATGTGTAAATCGGTCCGCGCTCGTATCGCGTAAGACTGATCATTCCCGTAACGCCTGTCTCAGTGCTTCGAGAAAACAACAGCCTTGGACGGGCCAAACGCAATTACCTCATAACGGTCTGCAGTAATGCCACGGACTTCCATGCCTGGTGATCCGATAGGCATCCCTGCGACCGCGAG
>JANPAM010000428.1:0-3574 GCA_031429915.1 Sphingomonadales bacterium
CGGCATTATCCAAAGTGCCAATATCCAGTGTCAAATCTTCGACGATCATTACACCGCCATCGACTCCAACATACCACTGATCATCGCGGGCCAAAGCCGGTGATGCCAGAGCTGTAGAAGCGAGCGCCAAACCTATGGCAAACTTACGCATCATTTTTCCCCTTTTCTTTGTTAGGAACGGAAATTCTGTAACCGTTGTCTACTGATTCTGTTCCGTCGATGCAAGTCACTTTACCTTCAAACTGTTGCTAAAATGTCGCTATTTGCTAGTTTCACCGCTAATTAGCCTAACGCCGGTCATCAGGGTGTTAATAGGCCGATGGCTCGGAAATGGACTAATAGCGCTTCGATGACAGTTCGCGCTTCGGTATCGATGACCGCACCCGACTGCGGGGCCGCCATAACGGGCGGGACCTTCCACTGGGTAGCCAAGCAGCGTATCGGGCTGCCCCGCAACCAACCCCGCTTGCCAGATAAACGCACCGTCAGCGGTCTTGAACTTCCGGATCGTCTCCAGCGTCGAGAAGTTCATCACCCAAGTCGCACCCTGCCGATACGGAGCACGAAGCGAATGAAGCAGTTCTACAAGCTTGTCCTGCGGGTTCGAAGCAAGGAAAGCACCCACCGCCCCCGACGGCACATATTGCAGAGTGCCGAATGGCCGCGTCGCATCGCTCGTCGTTGCATTTGGCGAAGTTAGGAAAGGCAGCCAAGACCATAATGGTCATCAAGCGGGTGCATCGTGCGGATATGGATGATATTGTCAGCAGGCATTCGAGTTGCGGCGTCACCGGCACGATAGACAAACGCCACCGGCCAGCCACGCGGATCGGCCTCGACCGAAACGCGCTCGGGGCGAAGCGCGTATAGCTCCTGCGGGCGACCATCGGGGCCGGGGAGCAACTCGATATAGGCATTGCCGTGCAGCAAAAGGTGGGCGGCGACGGTTTCAATGAGCGCTTGCCCGCCCGAGGTCGCCTTAACCAACGCCAATGCCTCGTAATTGGACGACGTCAGCGGAGCCGAAGCCACCCCCTCCGCCACCAGCCGAACCGCCCGCTGAGCAATCGCGTTATGCAAATACCCCTCACGCACCTGCGCCTCATAATTCTGCGGCCACTCGCCGAGCGAATGAGTGCCGAAGCTACGCGCAAGCGAGACACGCGTTTTAGCCGGACGAGCAAAAGCCCGCCCGGTTGATTTCCAACCGAAGATGTTCATTTTTTAAACTTTCGTTTTAATCAAAAGGCCTTAGGAAGCCCTGCATCTTTCAAGCTGCCGTTGGCGGTGTGTCGAACCTTCACGCCGCGATCGACGGTAAAGTTTCGGCCTGTAACCCGGCTGAACCAGATTTCGTGATCGCCCTTGCCTTGGCGGACGAGGACGCAATTTGCAGCGGTCAACAATGCGACGATATCACGGTAATAACCGCGCGCCATATATCAGGCGGCAATAGCCAATGGACTGTCGAACACCGGAGTTAATCGGACCGCCGCACCGGGCTTCACACCGTAAAGTGCCTGCGCTTCAATTGCATTCAGTTCCAGCAACTCAGGCGCTGCAACGAGAATTTTGCGGATCAATCGCGGCGCGTCAACAGCATCGAGGTTCAAGCCTGGCACCTGCGATTGAGATACATACCAGCGTCCAGTTTCACCGTCGCAAGCGAGGTGGACGGTAAGCTCGACTGGATCAATGTTGGCCATCTCCGATAAATAGCAGACAAGCAGATAGTACGCAATAATCACAAAACCGATACCCTCGGCCCCGCCCTCACCTTCCCCAGCATCAACTCGGTCATTGCCCACACCAGCGCATCTGCCCTGTCAGGCGACCGGCCCGGTCCCTCATATCCGCCGCCAACCACCAGCCCGCACATCTGGTCTTCAAGCTCGGGAAACGCGCCGACGTGGAACGCGCGGCCGGCCTCGTACAATGCCGCCACCGGCTCTGCCCGCGCCGACTTGCCTCGGCTCGCGTGCACCCGCTTGACCGGCATCGCCAGGTCCGCCGCCCTTAGCGTGCTTTCGACCATATTGCCGCCCTGATTGTCTTCGGCGACCACTCTGTCGGCACCCCATGCCTCGACCGCGCCAGCCACGGCGCGCGCCCAGCCTTCGGGCGATGTGTCGGACACCGTGTGGTCGCACAAAACATAAGCCTTGCCGTCAATCCCAAGACCCACCGCGACAATCCCGCAGGCGTCGCCGTGTGCCGATATCGGCGGATCGACGCCGATTACGACGCGTTTCAACTCAGGTGCCGCCAGCACGCGCTGCTGCTCGAGCAGATCGCGCGACCATAATGCACCCTTTACATCCTCGATCAGCTCGCCGTCGAGTTCCTGCCGCCCCCACCGCGTTCCTCCATAAAGCGCAGTAACGCCGTCGATAAATTCGGGCGGCAGGTGCTGGACGTTATCGCGCGTGCTGCCTCTTGTTTTCACGACACCTGCTTCAGTAAACAGTCGCCGCACCAGCGGTACCGTACGCGGCGTGGTTGTTGCCATTGCCCGTGGCCGCTCGCCGAGCCGAAGCCCCAGCATTAGGTTTTCCCAGGTCGCGATCCCCATTGGCCATTTGGCAATCTCGTCAGCCCAGGCAAAATCATGTTGCGGACCGCGCAGACTTTCCGGTTCGGCTGCCGAGTATAGCGTTGCAACTGTTCCATTCGGCCATGTCAGTTTGCGTAACGAAGGCTCCCATGTCAGCCGCTCATTTCCGGCCAAATTCATCAGACCGCTTTCACCCTCGACGATCACGCTTCGCGCTTCGGTCAGGGTCGCCCCGATCAGCGAGATCCTTGCGCCCGGATTTGCAACCGCGACTTCACTCACCCACTCGGCACCCATCCGCGTTTTGCCGAACCCGCGCCCAGCCATCACCAGCCATACGCGCCAGTCCTCGGGCGGAGGCAGCTGGTTCTCGCGGCGCCAGAATTTCCAGTCTTCGGTCTGTGACATTTTGGCGCGGTTCCAGTGCTTGATGGCTTTCGCCATGTCTTCGTGCGGCATTTTTACCAGCGCGTCCGCATTAGCCCGCGACATCGACGGCCGCAGTTTCATCGCCTGCAAGCGAAATGCTGGCTCGCTCTCGCATCTGGGTGAGCTTCAAAATCAGTTGCGCCTTCAATACGCCAAGGTCGTTGGTCGGGTGGCGCATCATTGTGTCGGCGGGGTGTTTGGCGTTCGCCCGGTGTACGCCGAGCAAAGATATTCCAAGCCGGTGCTTTTGAGCGCGCGCTTTCAAGGTGCCATCGGTGATCTGACCGTTGACGGCTTGCAATGCTTCAGCAAGAAGGTCAGCTTCAAGCCTTGCATAGCCTTCGGTAAGCGCTTCGGACCATGCCGCCTTGAACTCGGCCGAACGCCGACGCTCGGCATATACGGTGCTGCTGCTGATACCAGCGACCCGAGCCGACGCCGAAACATTGGCTGTTTCTGACAGGTGAGCAAAGAACAGCTTTCGCTTGGCCGCGTTCAGCCGCTTATCAATTTTCTTGGGCACAGGTGCTATGACCATCCAGAGCCTCCTTTCAATTTCAGGCATAAAAAACGGACCGCAAAGATCGCTCT
>JANPAM010000429.1:0-2274 GCA_031429915.1 Sphingomonadales bacterium
GCCGCGTACGGTGGCATTAGTGCGGCGACTGTTTAAGGAAGCGGGTGTCGTAAAAACAAGGGGCAGCACGCGCGATAACGTCCAGCACCTGCCGCCCGAATTTATCGACGGCGTCAACACTCTTTACGCCGGAACGCGGTGGGGGCGGCAGGAACTGGACGGCGAACTGATCGAGGATGTGGCGGGTGCATTATGGTCGCGCGATCTGCTTGAGCAGCAGCGCGTGCTGGCGGCACCTGAGTTGAAACGAATCGTCATCGGCGTCGATCCGCCGATATCGGCACACGGCGACGCCTGCGGCATTGTCGCGGTGGGCTTGGGGTTGATGGCAAGGCTTATGTTTTGTGCGACCACACTATGTCAGGCGCATCGCCCGAAGGCTGGGCCCGTGCGGTCGCTGGCGCGGTCGAGGCATGGGGTGCCGACCGAGTGGTCGCCGAAGACAATCAGGGCGGCAACATGGTCGAAAGCACGCTGCGCGCGGCTGATCTGGCAATGCCGGTGAAACGCGTTCATGCGAGCAGGGGGAAGTCGGCGAGAGCGGAACCGGTGGCGGCACTATACGAAGCCGGGCGGGCATTCCATGTCGGCGCATTTCCGGAGCTTGAAGACCAGATGTGCGGGCTGGTGGTTGGCGGTGGTTATGAAGGACCAGGCAGGTCGCGTGACCGGGCGGATGCTTTGGTGTGGGCGATGACGGAGTTGATGCTGGGGAAGGTAAGGGCAGGGCCGAGGGTATCGGTTTTGCTGTTGACGCGCCGCGATTGATCCGCAAAATTCTCGTTGCAGCGCCTGAGTTGCTGGAACTGAATGCAATTGAAGCGCAGGCACTTTACGGTGTGAAGCCGGGTGCGGCGGTCCGATTAACTCCGGTGTTCGACAGTCCATTGGCTATTGCCGCCTGATATATGGCGCGCGGTATTACCGTGATATCGTCGCTTTGTTGACCGCTGCAAATTGTGTCCTTGTCCGCCAAGGCAAGGGCGACCACGAAATCTGGTTCAGTCCGGTTACAGGCCGAAACTTTACCGTCGATCGCGGCGTGAAGGTTCGACATACTGCCAATGGCAGCTTGAAAGATGCAGGGCTTCCCAAGGCCTTTTGATTAAAACGAAAGTCTGAAAAATGAAAATCTTCGGTTGGAAATCAACCGGGCGGGCTTTTGCTCGTCCGGCCAAGACGCGTGTCTCGCTGGCGCGTAGCTTCGGCACTCATTCGATTGGCGAGTGGCCGCGCAGTTATGAGGCTCAGGTGCGTGAGGGGTATCTCCACAATGCGATTGCTCAGCGGGCGGTTCGGCTGGTGGCGGAAGGGGTGGCTTCGGCGCCGCTGACGTCTTCGGACGATGCCGCGCTGGCACTCGTCAAGGCAACGTCGGGCGGGCATCGGCCGAAGCCTGATGGCGTTGGCACCGCACAGTTCGCATCTGACTGACACCGGTACTATGTTGGATGTGCAATTGGTGCACGAACACGTCGAGTTCCCCCCCGCTATCGGCAGATCAGCGATTTGCTGGCTCGGTGGTGAGTTTATTCGGTTCGGTTCAATCACAGCGCTTGGCAATGGCAAATTCCGCCTGACCAAATTGCAGCGGGGCTGTTTCGGTACCGAGGCTGCAATCCTGGGCCATCAGAATAATGAACGGTTCGTGCTGCTTGAACCTCAAACTGTTCGTTTGGTCGAAGATGTTGCTTTGATCTCCGGCCCGGCTCTGACCGTAGAAGCAATCGGTGTTGGCGACGAAACACCGGTAGCTGAAAGCCTGCTTCTCACTGGCCGCGCTATTACGCCGCTGCCGCCCGTTCACGCCGCGGGCCGCGAGATGGCTGACTGTAGTGTGAATTTGACCTGGGTACGGCGATCTCGCATCGATTTCGGCTGGAACGACGGCGTCGAGCAACCGTCACCGGAAGATAACGAGCAATATTCAGTATCGGTGTTTGCTGGGGGCCAGGTCGTCAACTCGTGGATGACGCAAGAAAGCGCGTTTAGCCTGTCGTCCGCCGCAGTTGCCGACTTGGTCGCAACGACAGGGCCAACGCTAACATTCTCGATACGCCAGATTGGTTGATACATGCAGTCAGCGCCAGCCACCATAAAAGTGATCGTCACCTCTTAGTTTCAATCCAAAGGACATAGTTATGCCGGACAACAATAGTTTGCGGCACCAGTTGCCATATTTGGTGGTCGCGCAGGCCCAGAAGGAAATAACACATAACGAGGCACTCGCAAGGAACGATGCCCTTTTGCATCCTGTTGTGGCCGACCGGTTGG
>JANPAM010000430.1:0-2088 GCA_031429915.1 Sphingomonadales bacterium
CAAGCCTGACTGGATCGCCGCCGATTTGCTAAGCCAAGCTGAGCATGACCCGACCAGCCAGTCGATATTATTCACTGACAACGCGGCGTTTGCAGATAAGGTTGCAGCGGCGGTTGAAAAGCAGCTGACGAAATTGGCGACTGGTGTTGTGGCTGGGACGAGCTGGGCCGACAACGGCGCGATTGTTGTGGTGCCAACGCTTGAGGATGCGATGCCCTTGGTCAACCGATTGGCGGGCGAGCATGTCGAACTTGCAGTAGATGATGACCGTGCTGAAGCATTATTCGCTATGATCCGCCACGCCGGTTCGGTCTTTCTGGGCCGGATGACGCCCGAAGCAATCGGCGACTATGTCGCTGGACCGAACCACGTTTTGCCCACCGGCAGGCGTGCACGCTTTGCGTCGGGGCTGTCGGTGCTCGATTTTATGAAGCGCACCAGTTTCATCTCGCTCGACAAGGCGGCGGTAGAGGCGATTGGCCCTGCAGCGGCGACGCTTGCCGATGCCGAAGGACTGCCAGCCCACGCGCTGAGCGTAAGGAAAAGATTATGAGCAAAACCTCCAAAGCCCGCGCTGCTGCGCGACTGGCAGCGGTGCAGGCGCTGTACCAGATGGATATGGAAAAAATCGGTCTGGCGCGATTGCTAGGTCAGTTTCATGAACACCGGTTAGGCAAGGAAATCGAGGACGCGCAGCTGATTGACGCCGATATCGATTTTTTTGACGACTTGGTTGTCGGCACCGATGGCAGGCGCGCCGATATTGACGCGCTGATCGAGGTCAATCTCGGCGAGCAGTGGAAAATCGGACGGCTCGACAAGACGATGCTGCAAATTCTTCGCGCCGGAACTTACGAAATTATCGCAAGGCCCGACGTGCCGACCGGGACTGTCATCAACGAATATATGGATGTGGCCCACGCATTTTTCGACGCGAAGGACGCGAAGTTTGTAAACGCGCTACTCGATGCTGTGGCGAAGGCTAAGCGGGGTTAGCGTCGGTTATGCCACTCACATTGTCATCCCCGACTTGATCGGGGATCCATGGCCTGAGCCCCCGGTTTATGTTTACATTTCAGGCCATGGATTCCCGCGTTCGCGGGAATGACAACTAGGGGGTATAAGGCAGCCAGTGACCAGCGAATTCACCTTCATCGCCTTGATGCGCGCCATGGCGACCGACTCGGCAGCGCGCGGCTTGCTTGACGACACGGCGGTCATCGAACTGGGCAACGAAACGCTGATCCTGACTCACGATATGATGGCGGAGGGCGTGCATTGGCTTTCCAATGCCGACCCCGCTGACGTAGCGTGGAAGCTGGTTGCTTCGAACCTCTCCGATCTCGCGGCCAAGGGTGCACGACCGCTTGGCGTGCTGCTGGGCTTCATGCTTGGTGAGGATGATTGGGACCGGAAATTCGCCGATGGCTTGCAGATCGTACTTCAACATTATGACGTCGCTTTGCTCGGCGGCGATACCGTTTCCAACCGGGGCGATAAGCGGGCGCTTGGGATGACCGCAATCGGCGCGGCGACTCACCGCCCAGTGCCATCGCGGAGCGGCGCGCAGGTGGGAGACCTGCTGTATGTTACCGGAACTTTGGGTGATGCGCTCGCCGGATTTGAACTGATCGATGCCGGTTTCGACGAGATTGGACAACTGGCCAGCTCCTATAACCGGCCTGAACCGCGTCTGATGGAGGGGCATGCGATTGCGCCATTTGCTAGCGCGATGATGGATATCTCGGACGGGCTGTTGCTCGATGCCGAGCGAATGGCGAGCGCCAGCAGCGTCTGCATCGCTATTGATCTTTCGCTTATTCCATTATCGGCCCTCTATGTAAGCTATCGCGGCGAAACCTTGGAAAGCCGGTTACAGGCCGCAAGCTGGGGCGATGATTATGAGTTGCTTTTTGCAGCACCGCCAACCGCTATCATTCCGGTCCACGCAACATTGATGGGCCGGGTGAGCGACGGGGCAGGGCTATCGTTGCTTGATGGCAATCGCCACGTCGAACTGCCCGCCTCGCTCGGCTATCTGCATAGCTAGGCAAAGGCGCTCAAATGCTGCCCTTTTGGGGTTGCGTT